>JAUQVQ010000072.1:0-7028 GCA_039794725.1 Gloeomargarita sp. HHBFW_bins_162 | reverse complement strand
GGGCACCCCCCGTCTCTGGTTCTCTGTAATCTCTGGATTCTAACTAAGAAATTCTTTATCTGCTTGAATCTATAGAAAGGCTCTTTTATAACAGGATGATTAATTGGTCTTTTTTTTGCGATTGTATGATTAGCCAGTTTTCCCCTTGAGAAGTCAGGAGTTTAGATGTTAGACTTGTGAGCAATTTGTTGCTTTTTTACCCAAAATCATGACCAGCACCCAGCCCCGACCTGTCCAGACTGCTGTACAAAATACCCCATCTTCTACCGGAATTTCTGTTGAACACGTTCATTATCAAGTCAAGCACTGGTTACCGGGGCGGTTTCGGTTGTATGTGCCGCAGATTGCCTATGACGAATCCTATCGGGCACGTTTGGAATACGGGTTAACGAAGATGATGGGGGTGCATGCGGTACGGGTCAACCCGGAGGCACGGGCAGTGGTGGTGGACTACCTCCCGGATTTGCCGGTGGCGCAGGTGCAGGAAGCCATTTTTCAGGTCATCCAAAATCCACCAACTCAGGTGCAGGGCAAGATTCCGTCGGTTCATGAGGTGGATTATGGGGAGCGGCTGGGTCTGCCCGTTTTGAGTTTGGTGCTGAGTTTAGCCCTGCTGGTGGGGTTCCCCATCCCGGAAATTCTGGTGGCGGGGTTGATTTTTGTGGCCGCTGTACCGGTGTTCCAACGGGCGTGGGAGGCGATAGTGACGGAGCATCAGCTAAACATTGACTTTTTGGATGCCCTGGCGTTGAGTGCCCATACCCTACAGGGACATTATTTCGCCCCGACCTTCATGCTGAATTTGATCGAAGGGGGAGAGGTGATTCGGGACATGACGGCACGGGGAACCGACCGGGCGAGCCTGGACCTGTTGGACTGTTTGAACCAGACGGTGCGGGTGGAGCGGGACGGTCAGGAACTGGAAATCTCGGTGCGGTCGGTGGTACCGGGGGATCATGTGTTGGTTTATCCGGGGGATCAGATTCCGGTGGATGGGTACATCCTGCGGGGGACGTTGGTGATTGACCAATGCAAACTGACGGGGGAATCGGTGCCGGTGCGGCGCGAAACGGGGGATGAGGTGTTTGCCTCGACCTTGGTGGTGGATGGGACGGCCTGCATTTTGACGGAACGAACCGGGAATGAAACCCGGGCAGGGATGATTGTGTCCCTGATGGAGGCGGCGCCGGTGCATGATACGCGCGTGGAAAACTATGCCGCTTTGGTGGCGAATCAGGCGGTGATTCCGACGTTGCTTATCGGTGGGGCGGTCTGGGGATTTACGGGGGACACCCAGCGGGCGATTGCGTTGATTACATTGGATTTTGGGACGGGGATTCGGGTGTCAGTGCCGACGTCAATTCTCTCGGCGTTGACCTATGCGGCGCGCAATGGCATTTTTATCCGCAGTGGTCGGGCGATTGAAATGCTGGCACGGGTGGATGCAGTGGTGTTTGACAAAACGGGGACGTTGACCCGGGGACAGGCCAAAGTGACGGAAGTCCGGTTGACACCCGACTGTGGGGAAACGGTGGTGGGGGTGTTGGAACTGGCGGCGACGGCGGAACAGGGGTTGACCCATCCGGTGGCGGAGGCAATTGTCCGGCATGCAAGAGAAAAGGGAATTGAACCGGGGAGTTGCGAGAATTGGGAATACCGGGTGGGGATGGGCGTGGTGGCGGTGATCCGGGAGCGGGAAATCCTGGTGGGCAGTCATCGGCTGATGGCGCAGGCGGGTGTAGCGATGCAGGGTTTTGAAGCGGCACACCCGGATATTAAAACGGGCAGTTATTCGCCGGTGTATGTGGCCGCCGATGGGATATTGCTGGGGGTCATCCTCTACCGTGACCCCTTGCGCCCGGAAACGGCGGGGGTGATCCGGGAACTGCAACAGTTGGGGGTAAGCCCGTATATGCTCAGTGGTGATGTGAAACGGGTGGCCTATGCGGTGGCCGCTGAGGTGGGGATTGCGCCGGAACGGGTGTATGGGGAGGCCTTCCCGGAGCGGAAGGTGGAGGTGGTTAAATCCATCCATGACCAGGGGCGGGTGGTGGCCTTTTGCGGGGATGGGATCAACGATTCGGCAGCCTTGGCCTATGCGGATGCGTCTATTTCCTTCGGGGGGGCGACGGATATTGCCCGGGAAACGGCGGATGTGGTGCTGATGGAGAATGACCTGCGGGGCTTGACCCAGGCGATTAAAGTTGCCCGCTACACGATGGAGGTGATCTGGCAGAACACCATGATTGTCGCGGTACCCAACCTGGGGGCGTTGTTGGCGGGGATTTTCTTTGCCCTCGACCCGATTTTGGCGATTGTGATTAACAATGGTTCGGCGATTTTGGCGGAATTAAATGGCCTGCGGCCTCTGCTAGGGCCAGGAGAGACTCTGCCGGTGTTGCACGGTCATTTGGATGAAGAAGCCCTGATGATCGAAGAAGACCATTTGCATCATCAACAGAAATTGCAGAGTTAGTTTATTCAATCAGGAAAAGAATCTCTGAGTGAAAATTCAGAAATTACGGGGAACCAAAAACGGGGGCTACGCCCCTGCCACCGTTAATTATGAATTAATCTCTGAGTGAAAATTCAGAGATTACGGAGAACCAAAAACGGGGACTACGCCCCTGCGACTGCTAATTATGAAAAGAATCTCTGAGTGAAAATTCAGAGATTACGGAGAACCAAAAACGGGGGCTACGCCCCTGCGACCGCTAATTATGAATTAATCTCTGAGTGAAAATTCAGAGATTACGGAGAACTAAAGACGGGGTTTGCGCCCCTGCCACCGTTAATTATGAATTAATCTCTGAGTGAAAATTCAGAGATTACGGAGAACCAAAAACGGGGGCTACGCCCCTGCGACCGCTAATTATGAATTAATCTCTGAGTGAAAATTTAGAAATTACGGAGAACTAAAGACGGGGTTTCCGCCCCTGCGACTGCTGCTCGGCAATTTTTAGAGGTACTCTTAACTTACCGCTGAAATAACGACCAACACCCGGCTAGGGCGATGATGACCCCGAACCACGCCCGCCGACTGACCCGTTCACCTGCGCCGTGTGCCAGGATGAGGGCAAACAGGGGACTCGTACTACTGAGGGTTTGGGCGATTCCCGCCGGTGCCCATTTCAACGCCGTTTGTTGGAGCCAAATGCCGACATAGGTACTGAGAAAGGCAGTCCCGGCCAATGCCCACAACCAACGGGGATGTTTGCGAATCGCGCGCCAACCGGGATAACATTCTGGCCGAGTGATGCCCAACCCCAACACCAGCACCCCCGCCAACAAGCGAATGGTGGTACTCCACAATGGGGTCATGGGGGTATCGGCCAACGCCCACCGGGACAACACTACCCCCGCCGCCTGCGACAGCGCAAAAATGACTCCCCACCCCAGCCCCGGCCAGAGATGAAACCGCTCGCGCACCGTCACCGGGCGTTCCGTCACCACCACTGCCACCCCGGTCACAGTCAGTACCATGCCCAGCAGTTGTACTGGGGCAATCTCCTCCCCCAAAGTCAGCCAGGCGAGTAGCGTGACTAACATAGGCGACAGCGTATCCATAAGCAGGGTTCGTTGTGCCCCCAGGGAATTTAACGCCGCAAAAAAGGCCGTATCCCCCACCCCAATCCCCAAAATGCCACTCAGAGCCAACCCCAGCACCGGCCATCCCCCCACCGGCGGCCACCATTCCCCCCGCCACGCCAAAGTCAGGGCAAACATCCCCAGAGCCAGCACCCCTTTGAGCCAGTTCAACAACAGTGGCGCAAAGGTTTTGCCCCAGCCCGCATAAATCCGGGATATACTCGCCCACAAAAAGGCTGCCCCTAGTGCCGCCCATTCCCCCCGCCAAATCACGGCTGACCCCACCGATTGTCCGATTGCCTCTATTGTAAATAAATGTAAAGGGTACCTCCACTGATTCAAACGGGTAGAGAATTTCTTAGTGAGAATGCAGAGATTGTAGAGAACCAAAGGCGGGGGGTGCCCCCCTGCGACCGCTCATCACCAATTTGTAGAGGTGCCCGTAAAGTTTACGGTCGTGACGTATTGCCAATGCCTGTGTTTCGGGGAAGACTCAAGAGTTCGAGTAGGCCAAGAATAGACCTCTTGCATAAATGTTAATAACTCAACTTTAAACCCTTGAACAAATCAAGGTTTCTTGGCTTGGGGTCGTAGGGGTGTAAGCCCCCGTTTGGGATTTTCTCCCCTCTCCCTTGATGGGAGAGGGGTCGGGGGTGAGGGTGAATATGACAACTTAAGAATTATGCAAGAGGTCTAATCTCTGAGCAAGAATCCCAACATGACGGAGAACCAGAGACGGGGATGCCCCCTGCGACCGCTTCTGCTAATTTCGTTTACGGGCGGGCAATTCCGGGAACTGTGGGCAGATAAGGCTCTAACCAGGCCGTCCCCCCGGTCATTTCTATCGCATCCGGCAGTTCTACGACCAGTAAATACCCCAAAAACGTGCCGCCACTGGCCTGGTCCAATACCCGCAAAATTTCCGCCATATCCCCCTGCTGCAATTCCCCTGTCGGTGTGTAGAGTTCTAAAGCGGTGAGGCAACCCAACGCCGGGTTCCACGAATGAGCCACCCCCCGGGGACGGACAAACAATTCCGGCGTATCCCCTGTGCCATGAATCCTCAGTAAACTGCGTCCCAACCGCCCCGCCTGGTAACTCTGGTGTAAGGGCGTATAATTGCGCCAACTGGGGGGCAAGCGTTCCTGATAGTCGGCCAGCGAACCCCGCCAGGGCGACGGTTGCCCCGGGAAAAACTCCTGCACCCCCGCCTCAAACGGTAAAAACAATTTCACCAACGGAAACTGCCCATACGCCCGAAACAAATCCCCGGAGCGGGTTTCCGTAATCCCAGCCACCCGGTGTAACCCCTGAGGAGTTTGCCCATAGGTAAAAGCCCAATCCAACCCGTACACCGATTGGAGTAACAACTGCCGTGACCAGATTTGCCCCTGTTCTCGATAAAATTCCCCCTGGTTGTCCTTGACAATGAGTGTACAGGGTACCCAGCGATTGTTTCTACAAAATACGTATAATTGCATCTGACCCGCTTGGGCTTGCCAGGAGAGCAACTCAGCTAAAGGGGGCAAGCGTTGCGGGGATTGTTCTAACTCTTGCAGTACAATCGCCAACAAATCAGGAGGTTGGGGAAAGCGTTGACGAGTTTGGGCAAGCAGTTGAGTTTGTTGCGCCGGGGTGAGGCTGGTACTCCGAACTAATGCGTTTAACGCCAAAGCTACCCAGCGGGGATGGGGACTACTCTGCACGACCTGAAGTAAACTGGCCTGAAGTTGAGCACGAGTTGCCGGATGCTGGCGGATGTACAAATTACTGACTTGCAGAGCTTGGGTAATAATTGTGGTCTCGGTAGGGGTAAGCTGATTTGCTGTAGTGCGCTGGAGCAGTTGGCGCAAGCTCTGGAACACGTAAGGGTGGTGCGGTTGTTGCAAAGCGGTTGCCCACAGGAGCCTGCGCCAATGGGTTTCATGGGATTCCGTCAGCGGATAGCGGTTCAGGTCGTAGTGGTCGGGGTGAATCCGTTGCCGTTCCCGTTGCAGTTGCTCCCGGCGGGCGGCTTGGGTAGTCAGGGGTTGGGGTTGACCGAGCAGGGGTGGGGTAAGGATTCCCCAGATTAACATTGCTCCTAGTCCCACAGTGCGATAAAAGGATAGATAAGGCTGTTTTTGGGGTAAAGGCATGGACGTTCTGATTCTTTACGGTGGTTTGGCGGTTGCCTATTTGCTGGTATTGTCCCTTGCTACTTATTTTTACCTCAACAAACGTTGGTATGTAGCCAGTTCATTGGAACGGGCATTCATGTATTTTTTGGTGTTTTTCTTTTTCCCGGGTTTACTGCTGTGGGGGCCATTGCTCAATTTTCGCCCACGTCCCCGTTCGTTGTCCTAGATTAACCGTGCCAGTTGCCGCTACTGATCCGCTCGGCGACCATTTGGCGGGTTTCCGGGTCGAGGTCGGCTTTGCTGAGTTCGAGAATATCGAGGATGGCGTTTTCCAGGTTGACCCCGTAAAATTTAGCCTGCCGCAGTTGGGCTTCGGTTAAATCGGCTCCGTTAAAGTTCGTCCGGTAGAGATTGGCACGGCGCAGGTCGGCTTGGCGTAAATTGGCTTGAAACAGGGTAGTCCGGCTGAGGTTAGCTTCGACTAAACTGGCACGCACGAGGATGGCACGGCTGAGGTTCGTCCGTACAAGGACAGAACCGTACACAAGCCGACCCGCTTCCTGATCCGGAAGGATGACACTGCCGAGGTAAGCACCGTCTAATTTGGCATCGGTTAAATTGACTTCGTATAAATTGGCACCGCTCAGGTTCGTATAGCTGAGGTTGGCTCCGGCTAAATTGGCACCGGTGAGGTTGACCCGGCTGAGATTGGCTCCCTGGAGATCAATGCCGTTAAAATCCCTTTGCCCCTGTTGATAAGCCATGAGTAGCTCATTCAGGCTGGATTCGGCAGTAAAAATTTGTTCGGGCAGAGCCATTGCGGATAGGGACGGGTGGTTGAGCTGATGCTCCTATCTTAGAAGGGAATTGGTGGGATTGGGTTCCATCCTGGGTACAACAATTATATTCCCCACCAGCGGAACCCCTGGGGCTAAGGTCACGATTCTTTACTAGGGTTATCGTTGGTCGGTTCGTGCTTCTTCTCTGATCCCCAATGTTTTTTGGCTTGACCTACAAGATCAGTCGTGGTGGTTTGGATGGTTTTGGTGACCTGTTCTAAAGCTGTACCGACCTGTTGAGTGACGTTTTGGGCGGTTTGGCTGACATCCTGGCGCAGATGGTGCACCCGTTCGCTGGTGAGTAATGCTTCGGTTTGATGTTGCAGGTCTTGAGCGGTTTCGCCGATTTTTTGGACGGCATTCTGGGCTAATTTTTTCACCTGTTCAGCCTGGGGGCTTGTGGTCATATCCTGAATTTTAGCCTTGGCTTTTTGCCAGAAATTGGGCGGTGGTTGCGTCATAAGGAGTTAGTGGTGTGGGG
>JAUQVQ010000071.1:0-7049 GCA_039794725.1 Gloeomargarita sp. HHBFW_bins_162 | reverse complement strand
AGTCAGTAATCGCCACTTCCACGATGCCGCTTTGCGCCGGTTGACACCAAATATCCACCCGACCTTCCTGGGGCGAACGTTGGCAGGCAAACCGCAATAGTTCCGCCAAAATCAACTCCAGTCGTTCCCCATCTCCCAAAATTTGCGCCTTTTCTAGCCCGGATTGATGCACCCGAAACCAGACTTTATTTTGATTAATCAGGTCATTCATGCGGGCGGATGCCCGGCGTAGTAAACTCGACAGCGAGACCGGCTGGGATTCCAGGGTCAGGTCGGGCGTTAACCACGTCTGCGCCTGCTGTTGCTTCTGCGGCCATTGTTCCGGGAATTGCTCCGGGGTGAGGGCACCCACCTCTGCCGCCCATTCCTGCCAAAGCCATTGCCGCCGCCAATTTTGACACGCCAATTCCAAATATCCCTGCTCCAGGGTCTGCACCCGCTGGTAGAGTGATGACCCCCGTGCCAACGCCCCGGTCAACACCTGAAGCATGGTAATCAGGGGAAGCGGCCAGGTTTGTTGGGCGGTGTCGAGCAAAATTAACACCCCCTGCGCCGGGTTGCCAATAGGTAGGGCGAGAATTTGGTCAATCCCTTCCCCGGTCAACCAATGGCGGGTTACAGCTTCCAATTCCACCCCGCTTTGCAACCAGGGTTCCGCCTGGGCAATCACCCGCTGGAGCAACGGGTCACCGGCGATGGAGATGGGGTCATGCACGGACACAGAGAAGGCTTCGTGGTGGGGGTTGGCGGCGACCACCTGCCCGGTTTCAGCTCTCTCAGTCCAGGTAATCAAGGCCACCTGCGGGATAGATAAAGCACTGGCCAGATGTTGCACGAAGGTCAACGGCTGGTTGAGTAATTCCAACCCCCGCACCATCGTGTTGTACAGCCGGGTCTGGGATTCGTAAGACTGTTGTAAGTACCATTGCCGCACCACCACGCCCAACTGCCGAGCAATAGCCTGGACAAATTGACAATCGCGCGGACTCCAATAATAGGGTTCACTGTGGGTCAAGACCAGCAAAATTTTCGGGTCATGTTCCGGCACAGCATTGGCGGCCAACACGGCTTGCACCCCCTGATGCTGGAGGGTTTGTCGCCAGGTCATCAGTTTGAGTTCGGCCTGCCAATTGGGAATAGTAATGACAACGCCCGACTGCCGCAGTAAATCATGATCCAATTCATGCAGGGGAGCCAACGGGCCAACTAGAGGGCGTTTTTTGTAACTTTGGTGGACGATTTCGTAGTGGCGGCTATCGGGGTTTTGGTGCAGGAGCAACCACCGTTCCCCCGGTAACTGTTGGTCTAAAATTTCTCCCGCCGTTTTCAATGCCTGATACCAGTCACTGCCCCCGTAGATCGCCTGCGCTATCCCCAAGTACACCTTTTGTTCGGTTTCCAGACGGGTGAGGGTCTGGGTAAATTCCGCCAACGGCGAGAGCATAGCCGCCAACTGCGCCACCCCTTGGATGGCGGATTTGTCAAAGGCTTCCCAATTGCGGGGCTGACGGCTGAGGCAACAATAAAACCCCAATAATTGCTTGGATTCGGGAGCAAGTACCGCCGCCGCTAACAACGCCTGGGCATTGTACTGTTGCCAAAACTGGACACTGATGGCAATCCGCTGGGCTTGGCTGGCATCGTTGATCACCACCAATTCGCCCAGCATCAGGTTCTGATACAACCCCTGAATCATCGCCAGGGGCACCACTTCTTCCCGCCGAAGTCGGGGGGCACTGGTTTTCAGGATAAAGTGATTCGCCCGCTCGTCGTAGGCGTACACCAGGGTTTGATCCGCCCGCACCGCCTGATGCACCTGTTCGGCCATCAGGGTCAACCGTTCCTCGTAGTTGCTTTGGGGACGGCACTTGAGCATGACTTGGGTGAGAAATTCGCCCCCTTGCCGGGTTTGCTGTTGCTGTTTTTGCGTTTCCAGGGTGTGCAACCGTTGCGCCATTTCCCCCAGGAATAACCGCACCCGCAGTTTACCGTCCGGTCGCAGTGCCGCCCCCCACTCGGAAATCCCCAACAAGACGACCCCCCCACCGCCGGGAATCGGGTACAGAGTCACTCCCACCGGGCGCAGGCGTTTCATTTTATTGGCCCATTCCCCCGGACGGGCTTCCTTGCTCCAATCCGGGATGTCTATGGGCGTTTCCTGCTGAAGCACTCTCTGCCACACATCCCCCGCCGTCACCGCAAACCTCTGCCGCAACAGCGTGCCATCTTCCTTGGGATTGGGCACGACCCCATCTCGACCCACCAGGGTGCTGCGGGTGGCATCATAGCTGGCCAACCACACATACATCTCGCCGGTGCGCCCATCGCTCGCCAAATGGGTTTGCAATTCCCGCCCCAAATAGGTTGCCGCCTGACTCCAGACCTGTTCCGGGGCGGTGGCCGTGCGTAATTGCTCCACCGCCTGCACCAGAGCGGTTAACTTACTTTCTTCAGTGATGGAGGTTGCTTTCAACGTGCGCCGGGGAATGAGGATAGTACCAGCTTACCAGGGTCACAGCGAGGCTTCCAGCCGGTCAATCAACCCGGAAACCGTATCCAGAGCGGCGCTGATCGTCTCCGGTTGGGTCAAATCCACCCCCACGTACTGCCGCAGTGCGCCCATTTGTTCTTGGGAACCCCCGGCGGCCAGTAGTTCCAAATAGCCAGGGATAAACGCCTGCCCTTGCTGGCGGTACTGTTGATAACAGGCCAAACTCACCACACTCGACGCCGTGTATTGATAACAGTAATAGGGCTTAAAGAAAATATGCCCAATCCGTGCCCAATCCACCCCATGTTCTGGTAACACTTCCACCGCATCCCCACAGAGCTTTTGATAGAGTTCTGTCCAGGTTTGGTTGACAAAGTCCTGGTCAAAACTGCCCTGGGTCGCCCGTTCGTGAATCGCCAATTCCAACCGGCTAATCGTACTTTGCCGGAAGATTAAATTTAACTGGTCTTCAATCAATCGGACGAGTAAAACCCGTTGCAATTCCGGCTGGTCGTGCGCCTGTTCCAACAGATAATCCAACAGCAATAATTCATTAAATACCGAGGCCACTTCCGCCAACACCATCGGGGGATTGCTATTAAAATACGTCTGTTTATCCCCAATCCAAGCAAAGTGCAAACCATGCCCCATTTCATGCGCCAATGTAAATAGGGAATTGTAATTATCCGCATACGAAAGGAGCAAATAACTATTTTTGCCGTGAATGTAGGAACAAAAGGCTCCCCCCTGTTTGCCGGGACGCATCTGGGCATCCACCCACCGCCGCTGGAAAAACAATTCCGCCCGTTGCCGGTAGGTGTCGCTAAATTGCCCCAACGCATTCAACAGCAGTTCAATCCCCCGGTCGTAATCAATCTGGGTATTCACCGGCTGTTGACTCGGCCAGGGAGCCAGCACATCGCAGGTACGAATCTTCATCCCCAGCGCTTCGCCTTTACGCCGGTAATAGCGTTGAAACAGGTCATAGCGGTCTGCCGTCCCCTGCATAATCGCCCAGAACACCGCCTCCGGCACTTCATCCACCAGCAATTGCTTCGCCAGAGTAGAAGTATGCCCCCGCATTTGATTCTCGATGCGATGATCCTGCGCCACCGTATTGAGAATGTACCCATAAAGTAAGTTATGCTCCGCCAACCGCTCCCGGATGCTGGTGTAGGCTTGGTAGCGGGTTTCCGCATCGGGGTGGAACATCAACGCCCCCAATTCCGCTTCTAAACTGGCCGTTGTCCCTTCCGGGGTGGTCACGGGACGGTAGCTCAAGGCTCCCTGGTGCAACGACCGCAGTTGGATAAACGCTTGTCTGCCCGTCAAACTGTCCTGGTTGCGGGTTTGTTCCACCACTTCCGGTAACTGGTAAGGTTGCGCCTGCCGGAGCCGTTCTAGGTAATGCTGATAAAGAGTTAACTCCGGTTCTTGCTGTAATGCGGCTAATTTTTCTGGGGGTAACTGCTGCAATTCCAGGGAGAAAAAGAGCACCTGATTTTCAATTTCTGTAGCGGCTTGCATCACCTGGTCTAACCGTTGGCGAGCGGCGGTATTGCGGGTATCGGCGGCAAAAGTTAAAGAAGGATAGGCATAACAATACCCCACCCGTTCCCAGAGGTACTCCAGCGTTTGAATGGCGGTGCGGATGGCGGCGGGCGTTAACTCCTGCACCCGTCCCCGATACTGCTGACGAAACGTAGTCGCCTGATGCTGTAACTCCTGTAAATCCTGTTGCAGACGGGGGTCATCCAAACTGCTGTACAAATCCGATAAATCCCATTCCCGAGCATACGTTACCGTCATCGCCAGTTCCCGCTAAAGGTGCTGTTCCCATTTTGCCCCAACCAGAGCGAGAGCGGCGAGGGGAGCCGTCACCGTCCGCAACACCCGCCGCCCCAGGGACACCCGCTGCCCCCCCTGCGCCTGGAACCACGCCAACTCCCCGGCACTCCACCCCCCTTCCGGCCCAATGAGTAAAGCCAGCGGTTGCGGTTCTGAAGGCAATACAGTGTACAGATATGGCAGACCGGGGGATGGGTCACAGATCAATTTCAGCCTGGTTCCCACCTGTGCCCACGCCGGTGTCAGGGGTTGAGCGGGGAAAATTTCCGGTCGCCATTGCCGCCAGGACTGTTCCGCCGCTTCGGTGGCAATCCGCTGCCAGCGTTCAATACGGGATGGGCTGGGATGCACCTGGGTGCGCTCGGTCACGATGGGAAAAATCTGCCGTACCCCCAATTCCGTCGTTTGCCGTACCACCTGATCCATCCCATCGCCTTTAGGAATTGCCATCAGGAGTGCGATAGGGGCAGGCAGTTCTCGGTTGATCAGTAAAGGTTCACCCAACCGGGCAGTGGTCGGGGAGTCGAACTGGGCAAACCACCAATGCCCTTGCCCGTCCATCGCGATAAATTCATCCCCCGTTTGCAAGCGCAAGACCCGTCCCAAGTAATGGCGTTGTTCTGGGGTTAAATTCACCTGATTTCCGGTGATTTGGCTGGGATGAATCGTTAAACGTTGATATTTGGTGAAATCATTCATGGGGTAATTAAACCCAGTGTTTGTTGCACATTTGCGCCGGTGAGGTTCATATTCGCTTGATTGGCTCCGGTCAAATTGGCATGAAATAAATTGGCCGCTCGCAGATCAGTTCCGGTTAAATTCGCCCCTTGCAGTTGGGCAAAACTGATATTGGCAAAGGGCAAACGGGCATTGGTTAAATTCGCTCGTTGCAGATTACTTTCAAATAAATTACTGCCGCCTAAAAAGGCTTGGGTCAAATCCGCTCCCTGCAATTCCCCCCGCACCAAATTGGCTACATATAAATTTGCGCCGGTTAAATTGGCTCCTTGTAAATTCACGCCATAGGCATTCACTCCCGCTAAATACGCCCCTTGTAAATTTGCTTGAGATAACTGAGTAAAAACTAAAATTGCATTGGTTAAATTAGCTCCCTGTAAATTGGCTCCGGTTAAATCCTGATCCTGTAAATCGGCTCGGCTTAAATCACAGTTGGGGCATTGTTTCGTAGTTTTTAGTTGTGCTAATTGAGCAGGATCATAAGCGTAGGCAGGGAGATTAAATGCTATTGCAACGACCAATCCCAACGAATAAATATATGACAATCCCTTTTGAGGGTGTAACCGGGGTCGCAGGGGCAAAGCCCCCGTCTTTGGTTCTTTCGCTTTTTTGTTCTTAAATCCTTTAGGATTGCTATAGTTACAAAACCACCAACCCTGATCCGTTGAGCCTCTAGGTAGGGTAGAGCAATCCCTTTTCAAGGGAGAACAGGGGTTGGAGAGGCACTGCCCCCGTCCTTGGTTTTTTTTCTGATTCGTTCTTAAATCCTTTAGGATTACTCGATTAACGGGAAGCATTACACAGCAACCAATCTTCATCTAGGGCTAACTCCGGTGTAAATGGTGGCATTTGTGGAACTTGGTCATGGGGTAAACCGCTACCATCCAGAAATAATAGCCGACCACTTTGATACTCTTCTAAAAAGATGTTGCTGAGCCAGGGTTGCAAACTCGGACTCATGTGGAGACAGCGCATGATTTCTTTGCGGAAATTACGAATCTCAACGAACCATCCCCGGTAGCAACGTTGCCGTTCCGCCTCCCAATACTGGAGTTTTAGTAAGTGCTCACATAAACGCATTAAATCACTCGAAATGGCATTTCTTTCACTTCTACCCAAATCGCTAAGCTCCTCGATTAAATTTTCTAAATCAACATTGGGAACCTCTATTAATTAGAAATTAGCGGTCGCAGGGGGGCACCCCCCGCCTCTGGTTCCCCGTAATCTCTGGATGCCAACGGAGAGATGCTTGGCTTGCTTGAATAAATAGAGGTGCCCCATTGTCAAAATCCTTATCCCGCAACCGGTTGATTGTTTGCATCAACCACTGTTGGTAGTCCCTTTCATAAACTGATTTAGTGGGAGTGAACATCATTTTTCCAAAGCATGGGAATCTGAATTTATTCTACAGCACTTCAGAGAATTGATTGGAGGGTATCTCTATAGCAATCCCTTTTGAATTTACAACAAGGGTCGCAGGGGCACCACCCCTGTCGTGGGTTCTTTAGCTTGTTTGTTCTCTAAGTTTTTTAGGATTGCTCTATTTATTCAAGGTTGTAAACAATTCCTTCGCCCAAATCCAGAGATTACGCAGAACCAAAGGCGGGGGTGACCCTTGCGACCACAAATTATGAATTAATGGCAGTTCGGGTTAAGCGGGGTTTTGTGAACCGATACAGTTTTTGGTGATGTTTGTTCACGGGGTCGCAGGGGCGACAGCCCCCGATCATTCTACTCCCCTCTCCCGTTCTGGGTGAAGGTAGCTCAATGACTTCTTTTTACCAACCCCTTATCCCGAACTCAGGTGAATTAATAAAGGTTCCTAGACGTTAAAGAACAACCGATGGGAGTAGTGCCCTGTAACCCTAATTCTGAGTGCAAAAGAGATTACTAAGGTTCTAGGAAACCAAACGACCAAGACGTTGAGGCACCCTTGGTTTCATCCTCGATGTACCACTGTTCCAATAATGGC
>JAUQVQ010000070.1:0-7117 GCA_039794725.1 Gloeomargarita sp. HHBFW_bins_162 | reverse complement strand
TTGTCCACGGATGAATCCATTTTTGACTACCTGGGCATGGTTGCATTTGGGACAGTTTGGCTTCATGGAACTAATCCTCAATTCGTATATACAAACTCATTATATCATTCTTTGATTGAAACTCTCTAAATTTTTAAGGGCATTTCTATTTATTTAACCTGAGTTCTGGATAAGGGGTTGGTAAAAAGAAGTCATTAGACCTCTTGCATGATTCTTTCTTAAATTGTTATGTTCACCCTCACCCCCGACCCCTCTCCCATCAAGGGAGAGGGGAGAAAAACCAAAGTCGGGGGCTGCGCCCCTGCGACCGCTAATCACCAATTTTTAGAGGTGCCCGCAGGTCTATTCAATAGACCTCTTGCATGTGTCTCAAATACAGTTTGAGTAGAAAATGTCAACTCCCAGTTTTTGTCGAACTTATAGCCGTGTGAGTATCTAGGCATAAATTACTCCCGCAAGAGGTCTAATTAGGAAAAGAGTCTCGCCGTTAGAATCCAGGGAACCTCTGTTTATTCAATCGGGCAAAAAATCCTTTAGTTAGAATCCAGAAATTACGGAGAACCAAAGTCGGGGGCTGCGCCCCTGCGACCGCTAATCACCAATTTTTAGAGATGCCCTCCAGAAATTACGAGAACCAGAGACGGGGCTAGACCCCTGTAACTGCTGATTAGCCACTCACCGAAGTCTGGTTAATGAGTTTACAACCGACAGCGAATGTTGCGCCCGTGCGTATCCGTGCCCGCCGTCACCCATAGGCCATAAACCCGGCTGAGATTCAACACGGTGGCGGTTTGTTCCGGGCTGGGTCGCCACGGGTCGGGGTTGTGATAGGCATAGTAGGCTTCCACCCCGTCAATCCCTAAGGCACTGGCCGCCGGGATGAGTTCACTGGCCGGTTTTTTGTAGCGTTCCGGGTGCGCCAGAACCGCGAGTCCCCCTGCTCCCTGAATGGCAGCAATCACCGCCTGCGCCGGGTAATCGTCCCCCAAAGGCGTGATCCCTTGCAGATAGGGAGCCATCAGCGCATGAGCCGGGTCGAACCCGTACCCCAAAATATGCACCTCAATCCCCAACAAATCGCAACTAATTTCCACCCCTGACCACAGCAGAGGCTTATTTTTAACCGCCAATCCCATCAGATAGTCATACGCCCGCTCGTACCCCCGGACGCTGTGATGGTCGGTAATGGCGAATCCCTGCAATCCACACGCCACCGCCTGCTGGATCACCTCTTGTGGTTCCAGACGACCATCGGAATGCACCGTGTGCAGGTGAAAATTGTACACATCAGGACAACTCCGGGCATGAAGCCCCGACCACGCTTCCTTGAGTTCCTTCACGGTTGGCCGTTGCTCGGCTAAAGTCGCCGTCATACCTGACCCCTGCCCAAACGTAAAACTTTGTTAAGATTTCACCGCCTCTAGCATAACACGTTCTACCGATTATGTATGACACTTTTGGTTATGGCTGGATTTAGGAGTTTTAATGGGCACTTCAATACAAGCAACCGTAAGTGGTCGCAGTGCCTTTGGTTCATGGCTACGTTACGCAAGCTATAGCTACAGCCTTTTCTTTTATCATGGGACACAAACAAAACGGCTCCGACCATCAGTGTCATCCCTTGGAAATTTCAAGGGTCGCAGGGGCAGTCCACGCAGTGCGCCGTAGGCGTTGCCCCGTCTCTGGTTCTTCTCTCCAAATATCCCACAATCACTGAAAAGACTGTAAACAGGTCTAAGTTAACATGGTCTGGGTTGCACGCATTAGTTCTTCAGAATTTCGAGGTGAAAACCTTACCCTACTTAACTATAGGGCACCTCTATTTATTCAAACGGGCAGAGAATTTTTCAGTTAGAATCCAGAGATTACGCAGAACCAGAGACGGGGGCTGCGCCCCTGCGACCGCTGGTCAGTAATTTTTAGAGGTACCCCACAGGGGTTCTAATTACAGTTTGGGAATGATAGGATAGGAAACGCTGTTCATTTGCCACCCCTATGGCCGTCCCTAAGAAAAAAACCTCCAAAGCCCGTAGCCGTCGGCGTAAAGCGGTATGGAAGCGAGAAGCCTTATTTGAAGCGCGCAAGGCTCTGTCGTTGGCGAAATCCATTTTGACCGGACGCTCTCGTAGTTTCTACTACCCCCCGGCTGAGGAAGAAACCGACGAAACCGAAGAGTAGAGATTCTGGGCGGCATCCAAAATCCGGTGCGCCAGGGTTAATTTGGGAGCGTTGGGCAACTCGAACCGTTGTCCCCGGCAATCTAACCAGATGCCCTGATTGGTGCTACTGCCAAAGCCTGCCCCCGCTACGTCCACTGGGTTAGCAATAATGGCATCGAGTTTTTTGGTGGTTAATTTTTCTCTGGCGGGCGGTTCAATGTCTCCCGTTTGGGCGGCAAAACCGATTATTAATTGATGCGGTTGTTTTTGGGCACTCAACGCCTGCACAATATCCGGCACGGGTTGCACGGGTAAACAGGCGGGTAAATCCCGTTTGCTGAGTTTGTGCGGAGAATAGTGAGCGGGTCGCACATCCCCCACCGCCGCCGCCATCAAACACCAGTCCTGCTCCGGGAATAATGTTAATACAGTATCATACATTTCCTGCCCGCTGGTCACGGCGATCACCTCACCCAAGGGGGGAATCGGTTGACTCATGGGAGCATGGATGAACGTTACCTGTGCGCCCCGATGCCACGCCGCCTGCGCCAGAGCTAACCCCATTGCACCGGTGGCCGGATTCCCCAAAAACCGCACCGGGTCGAGATATTCCCGGGTGCCCCCCGCCGTCACCAGGATTTTATAGTTCGCCAAATCCCGTTTGCCCCTAGTTATCAGCAACGAATGCACCCAGGGGGCAATTTCTGCCGGTTCCGCCATCCGCCCTGCCCCAACGACATCACAGGCCAGTATCCCCGCCCGCACCCCCACCGAATGAAAGCGTGGCCATTGCATTAACGTTTGATAATTATTCTGCACCGATGGCTGTTGCCACATGGTGGTATTCATCGCCGGAGCCACCACCACCGGAGCGGTACTGGCGAGTAGGGTATTGGTCAGTAAATCATCGGCCAACCCGTGCGCTATTTTGGCGAGTAAATCAGCCGTCAACGGTGCCAGTAAAATTACATCCGCCCATTCACCTAATTCAATGTGCAAGGGCCGCCCCTGCGCCTGCCAAAAATCCCGATCTGTGTAGGCAGGATGTCGGCTCAACGTACTCACGGTTAACGGGGTAATAAATTGCTCCGCCGTCGGGGTTAAAATCACCCGTACTTCCTGCTGTTCTTGTGCCCAGCGGGAGATCAATTCACAGACTTTGTAAGCAGCAATCCCCCCACCGATGCCGACGAGAATCCGCCCCATCAGTGAACCGCCACCCGATACACCTGTTCCCGCTGGCCAAACCATTCGTAGCGATGATCCCGGATTTGGGCGTAACAACTATCCCCCAGCGATTTCAGAGCCGTCATGCCCCGATACCAGTCCACCAGCGGCGCGATGCCGGGGATGAGCCGTGCCATCTGTTCCACCGCTTCACTGCCCTGCCAGCGGTGAGCCGGTTGGGTTTGGTCAATGACGATCATGCCCTGGGCGCAGGTATCGGGCGTAATTCCCCACTCAGCCAAAGCCGCTTCAT
The DNA here is from genome assembly GCA_039794725.1 of Gloeomargarita sp. HHBFW_bins_162. GTDB lineage: Bacteria > Cyanobacteriota > Cyanobacteriia > Gloeomargaritales > Gloeomargaritaceae > Gloeomargarita. The sequence goes on along the minus strand of JAUQVQ010000070.1, from coordinate 3,478 downwards.
CCTGCATGGGCAAATAGGTAAATAAATGCCCCTGGTCAAGGTTAGAGACGGCCTGCACACAGGTGGCACAGAGATTACACAAGCCATCATAAATAAGGAGGTACTGGGGCATAGCGGGTGCGTTAAATTAAGGCCAATTTCAGGGTAACGCAGACCATGAGCGAGTTTGACCTCGACTTGATCCTCCGGGGCTATCGTTTAGGGTACTTTTTGATGGCGGATGACCGCACCGGGGCGTTGGGCTGGTATCGCAGTCGGGAGCGGGCGTTGATTCCTTTGGACGAGCGGTTTCACTGTCCCCGCTCATTGAAACGCAAATTGCACCGATTTACCGTGCGGGTGAATCAGGATTTTCCGGGGGTGGTGGCGGGGTGTGCCCATCGCCCGGAAACCTGGATTTCGGAGGAATTAAAGCAGATTTATGAGCAACTGCATCAAGCGGGGGTCGCCTACAGTTGGGAAACCTGGCAGGATGGGGTGTTAGCGGGGGGCATTTTGGGGATTGTCATCGGGGCGGCGTTTATCGGGGAATCCATGTTTCATCGGGTGACGGATGCGTCCAAAGTGGCCTTGGTCACCCTGGTTGACCATTTGCGGCAAAAAGGATTTTGTTTGTTCGATGCCCAGTTGATGAACCCGCATCTGGCGCGGTTTGGGGCGTATCCCATCAGCGACCGGGAGTACCAACGGCTCCTAGCGCAAGCGGTGCGGCAACCCAATCAGGACTTAGGGGGCTGAGCATAACAAAACATTACACAGGGGCGAATCGGGGCGACGGGATGTTTTACAGTAGCTAAGAAATTCATTTATGGAGTGAATGATGGCGGCTTCCTTCTTACCGGCGATTCTGGTGCCCCTGGTGGGGTTGGTGTTACCGGCGGTGGCGATGGCGTTCCTGTTTATTTACATCGAAAAAGACGAAATCGCCTAAATCCCTTTGCTACCATAAGAACGTTCGGGTTCAGTGTCCCCAATGGATGCAAAGGATTTTTTTGCCCGCAGTGGGGGGCAATGGTACTCCCAGCGGGTCACACACCATTTAGCGTTTCGGCAGACGGAAACAGGGCGTTCCCTTATCTCCGTTACATCTTTACCTTTGGATGACCCTGGCGTGAAGGATGTCTGTGCCTTGTACCAATACTCTCCTGAGCAGGCCAGTGGTGCCTCCCGGGTCGAATGGCAGGGCGTAATGGGTTGGGACAAGGAAGGGGAACAGCAAAATGGCAGTACCGTGATGGTCTTGATTCCCACCGATGCCCGGTCGGGGCAACTCCTACGGGAAGTGGGTTATGCGGAAAAGGCTCCGGTAGCCGGGCTGTACCAGATGGACGACACGGGGGCGATGACCTTGATTACCGAGTACGAGAGTTTGCGCTCCCAGGAACGGCTTTGGTTTGAGGGGGAATCCATCCGTCTGCGTACCAGCACCTTGGGGTATGGGTTTGGGGGGATGAGTATGGCGACTTTTGCGGTGGAAACCCGGACGGAATTAACCCCCCACGCCGAGGTGCCCCCTACACCGCCGACGATTTTGGGGTGGTAATCTTAACAAAATTAGGATTTTCTGGTCAAACCGGGTGAGGCTGTTTAGAATGAGGTTAGATTACTATGACTTACAGTTCCGGTGGATAACGATGACTGCAACCCAATCCCAACGTGGCATCATGGTAACCCCTGCCGCCCTACGGCATTTACAAAATTTGCGTGCCCAGAAGGGAGAAGACCTGTGTTTGCGGGTGGGAGTCCGGCAGGGGGGCTGTTCAGGGATGTCCTACATGATGGATTTTGAGCGGCCAGAAAATATCCGCCCGGACGATGAAGTGTTTGACCAAGACGGGTTCAAAATTGTTTGTGACCCTCGCAGTTTGCTCTATCTTTATGGTTTAGCGTTGGACTACAGCGATGCCTTGATTGGCGGTGGGTTTCAATTTACCAATCCCAATGCGGTGCAAACCTGTGGTTGTGGTAAATCCTTTAGCACTTAGAATCCGTGAAAAAGCTATTCCGGGATTGGACTTTTGATGACTATGTGAATCATATTCTATTTTTTGGTTCCATTTTATTCTTGATTAAGTCCTTATTCTTCACGGGCTAGAGTACCACAGCCCACAACTTTCCTGTTTGAAGGGCTATCACAATTACTCCTTGATGGGCACCTCCAAAAATTGCAAATTAGCGGTCGCAGGGGGGCAGTTCTCCGTAATTTCTGGATTCTGACGAAGGGATTTTTTATCCAATTGAATAAATATAGCAGTCCTTTTTGAATGTGAAACAAGGGTCGCAGGGCGTAGCCCCGTTTGGGATTTTCTCCCCTCTCCCTTGATGGGAGAGGGGCAGGGGGTGAGGGTGAATATGAGGTCTATTCTTGAACCTTTCAGGATTGCTATAGTAATCCCTGTTGAATTGGCAACAAGGGTCGCAGGAGCATAGCCCCCGTATTTGGTTCTTTTTCTCTTCGTTGTTCTCGAACCTTTTGGGATTGCTATAGAGGGGTTATCTGCATGCCTAGAATACCGACAGAATTGTGATTCTGGGGCGTAGAGTAGTACCATTATCATCAACAAGTTGAAACTCTTGAGCGATTAAATCATCAACCTCACTGGCTAAACCCAAATCCGCCCACAGAGGCTCACCTGTGGATTTGAGGATGTAAACCGCATAACGAGGTGCGCCCTATTGCTGACCTTGAGGAGCTTTGGGGTTATAGGGGCGGTATTCGATGAATTCAATTAGAGCTGCATTGGTGGGGATGGCCGGTTGGACGGCGGCGATAGTGATAGGTGTGGTTTGCTGGGCGAACTCCCGACTACGGCGGCTGAGGTCGGCTTCGAGTTGCTCGGCTTGGGCGGTGAGTTGCTTGATTTGGTCGGCTTTGGTGCTGGCTTGGGGAGAGACCGAAAGGGTGGCGATTTCGGTGCGTACACTGGCGATGCGGTCAAACTGTTGTTGGTCGGTGGGGGAGAGGCGTTGGCGCAGTAACCGAGTGGTTTCGCTCAGCACATCCAACACCCGTCCTTTGCGACGGAGAATAGTCGTGAGAGCCAAACGAGCCGCCTGCACATCCTGGGGAACGGATTGTAAGTGAAAACTAATCACGCCATCGGTTGAATCCCGAAAGGTGTTGAGGAAATTGCGCTTGTATTCTTCACTGCCAATGACTAGGTTACGAGCTAAATGGTTTTCTTCAATATCTGTAGAACGTTGGCGTAGAGGTAGTGCCTGGGCATAATTGCCTTGTGATTCATACAATCCCGCCAAATTATTGAGACTGTGAGCGACATCGGGGTGGTCTGGCCCCAGAGCTTTTTCCCGGATGGCTAAGGAGCGTTGGTACAGCGGCAGTACTTGGGTATAATTGCCTTGTAATTCATACAATCCCGCCAAATTATTGAGACTGGTAGCGACATCGGGGTGGTCTGGCCCCAGAGCTTTTTCCCGGATGGCTAAGGAGCGTTGGGCAAGGGGGATAGCCTCGCTG
>JAUQVQ010000069.1:0-7118 GCA_039794725.1 Gloeomargarita sp. HHBFW_bins_162 | reverse complement strand
AAAACCGCAATATCAATATAGATTTTCTGGGTAATATCCGTCGCTTGGTCGTTAAATGCAGTCAACATATTAAAGGCTTGTTCCACCGTCAGAATATGCGGTGAGGGGGCTTCGTCGGGGTGAAGTTGCAACATTAATCCGTATTTCACCAATTCTAAAAACGGTTTCCCGGAATTAAAAATAAGTTTTTCTAACGCCGCCCGGTCTGCCGGTGATAATTCCAGCGCATCCAGGGTTAATTCAGTGGGATTGGCTTTACCGCTTTGGGATTGGCGATAACTCGAAACCAACAGGTCAATCACCTGGGCAGGGGGCAAATTCAACTCGTGGGCAAGGGCGGCCAACCCCGTGTGGATGGGCTGGGCACTCGGATTGTCCAATTTGGTGAGCAAAAAACTGAGGACATCATTCCACGACCCCCCCAATTCCGATTTGAGTTCAGTGAGCCGCTGATACTCTTCGTCCGTTGGTGCAAAGGAAATTTTGGTCGTCATGCTCACCCCTTATCATGCCAGTCCATACTTTTATTATGGGCGTTAATGGGCAGTTTGACTGAAGAAGTATGAGTTTCTTTACCCCCGTGCGGGGACAGGGGTTGGCCGTCATGTTATTGGAGCGGGCATTGGCACAGCAACGGTTGGCACCGGCCTATCTGTTTCAAGGGCCAGCGGGGGTGGGCAAAGCCCTCACGGCTCGCTGTTTAGCTCAGGCACTTTTGGGCAAAGCCAATGACCATCCCGATTTAATGTGGGTAGAACCGGTGCAAAAAACTCAGGAAACCGGACGAGTTACTCAGGCACAAATTCGTTTGGAACAGGTGCGGGAAATTACCCAATTTGTGGGGCGTACACCCTGGCAAAGTGAGCGTTCCTTGGTGGTGATTGAATCTGCCCATTGTCTGAATGAACCGGCTCAAGATGCCCTGTTAAAAACTTTAGAAGAACCGGGTCACAGTCGGATTATTTTAATTGCTGACCGCCCGGATGCTCTCCTTACTACCATCCGTTCTCGTTGCCAGATCATCCCCTTTCGGAACCTGGATCACGAGCAAATGCGTGCTGTTCTCCAGGAGCAAGGTTATGGTGAAATTGAACAGCATCCCGAATTATTCACCCTCGCCGGTGGTTCTCCCGGAGCGGCGATTGACCATTGGCGCCAGTGGCAATCATTACCCCCAGAATTACCCCCACTGTTTCACACTTTACCTCGTTCCTTATCCCACGCCTTAGAACTTGCTCGTCACGTCACCCAAAAGTTGGAACCCGCCACGCAGTTGTGGTTAACCGATTATTTGCAATGGAATTATTGGGAACGGTATCAGCATCGGGAATTGATGCACATTTTAGAACAAACCCGGCAAGCACTGTTAAGTTACGTACAGCCGCAATTAGTTTGGGAAGTCACTTGGATGCGCATTTCTCAATGCCCTATGCTTCCGTCTCAGGATGGTGCATGTTAATGCCACCTCAGGGCACTTGTGTAAATTTCCGCACTAACGGTCGCAGGGGTATCTATAGCAATCCCTTTTGAGTTTGCAACAAGGGTCGCAGGGGCGTAGCCCCCGTCTCTGGTTCTCCGTCATCTGGGCATTCTGGCAATAGAACTCCCCCTTTGCTTCAATAAATAGAAGTTTTCTTATGGGAACCTCTATTAATTCATGATTAGCGGTCGCAGGGGCGTAGCCCCCGTCTCTGGTTCTCCGTAATTTCTGGATTCTAACTAAGGGATTCTTTGCCCGATTGAATAAATAGAGGTTCCCTTATGTTATACTAAAAAGTCCCTCTATTTACTTTGCATTAAACCCGTGAAATCTGTCAGTGAAAATCGGGAAGCGCGTCATCTGTACGAAATTCTGGAAACCTACGAGTGCGGCATCGAACTCAAGGGTACAGAAGTCAAATCCGTGCGCGCCGGAAAAGTGAATTTACGGGATGGTTTTGCTCGCTTCAAAGATGGGGAATTGTATCTGATGAATGTGCATATTTCCCCCCACGAAACGGCAGGTAAATACTTTAACCACGACCCTCGCCGCACCCGCAAATTACTGATGCATCGGGACGAATTACGCAAGCTCATTGGCAAGGTGGAACAAAAAGGGTTATCCCTGATTCCACTGAAAATGTACTTCAAGGGAGACTGGGCAAAGGTGCTTTTGGGGCTAGGACGAGGGAAAAAGCTCCACGATAAACGTCAAACCCTCAAAGAACGCCAAGAAAAACGGGAAATGGAACGGGCAATCAAGGGGCGAGACTAGATTTTTCGGCACGGATTGGTAAAAAAGTTACCTACGATACAAATTGCTCTTAACTTTCTATTCCCTAATAGAGGGATGACGTGATGATGCGAGCCGGTGTTCCGGTGTTAAGTTTAGTCGGTTGTGGGGGTCTGCCTCTATGACATGGCTAGAGTTGGCATCGCTGAATTGACCGGAATTGTTTTTTTGGAGGAGTGTCACCCATGCCTGTTGTGCGTATGAAACCTCGTCGTCGCTTGCGGCTTAGCCCCCGGAAGTTGCGTTTTACTGAGTTCAAAATCCCCCACGCTTGGCTGACGTTGTTGGGGTATTTGTACATTCCGTTGATGATTCTCGGCGTAGTTGTCTGGGGAACGATGGTGGCGGCACAAACCCCGACTCCAAGCCCTTCTCCTATGCCTGCGGCTAGCCCAGAAATTGACATTACGGTCATCAAGGAAAGTATTACCACCGTCACAGATCAGGCTACGGCGGTAAGGGTAGCTGTGGATACGGTGTGGGTGTTGCTGTGTGCGTTCCTGGTAATTTTTATGAACGCTGGGTTCGCAATGGTGGAAGCGGGCTTCTGCCGTCAGAAAAATGCCGTGAACATCCTGTCGAAAAACCTGATTGTGTTTGCGGTGAGTACCCTGTCGTTCTGGATTTTTGGGTTTGCCCTGATGTTTGGGGATGGCAATTCCTTCTTGGGGTTGGAAGGGTTTTTCCTGGCCGGGGCGGATAATAGTCCGGCGACCGGGGATGATTACAAAGGGGTGTTTAGCTCTTTGAACTGGACAGGGGTGCCCCTGGCAGTGAAGTTCTTGTTCCAGGTGGCGTTTGCAGGGACGGCGGCGACGATTGTGTCCGGGGCGGTAGCAGAACGGATCAAGTTCATTGACTTCCTGTTTTTCAGTTTTATTTTGGTGGGGTTGATCTACTCCATCGGCGGCCACTGGGTCTGGGGGGGTGGCTTCCTCTCCGATTTGGGCTTCTGGGATTTTGCCGGTTCGACGGTGGTGCACTCGGTTGGTGGCTGGGCGGCCATGATGGGGGCGGCACTCCTAGGGCCTCGGATTGGCAAGTACACCGAAAGTGGGATCAATGCGATTCCCGGTCACAATCTGGGGTTTGCGACACTGGGCTGTTTGATCCTGTGGCTGGGGTGGTTCGGGTTTAACCCGGGTTCCACGATGGCGGCTGACTCGGCGGCGATTGGGCATATTGCCTTGACCACGAACCTGGCGGCTTCGGCGGGGGCAGTTGCGGCGACCGTGACCGCTTGGGCTTTGTTTGGTAAGCCGGATTTGTCCATGATTATCAATGGCATTTTGGCGGGTCTGGTGGGTATCACGGCGGGCTGTGCCTTTGTCAACCAAGTTTCTTCTGTGATCATTGGGTTGATCGCCGGGATCATTGTGGTGTTTTCTGTGTCCTTCTTCGACAAGATTAAAATTGATGACCCGGTGGGAGCCGTGTCGGTTCACTTGGTCTGTGGGGTGTGGGGCACCCTGGCGATAGGCTTATTTGCCACCGGACCGGGTGATCTGTACGGTGAAGATGCTGGCCCGGCGGCTGGTTTGCTGTTTGGGGGCGGTATTGGACAACTTTGGGCACAATTCCTGGGCGTGATCATCGTCGGCGGCTGGGTGGTGTTGGCCAGTACAGTGGCTTGGTTGCTCCTCAAAGCTATCTTTGGTCTGCGGGTGCCGCCGGAGGAGGAACTCAAGGGGCTGGATATTGGGGAACACGCGATGGAAGCCTACGCTGGGTTTGTTAAAGAAGACGTCTAAACCCATTGCTTACAATATATATAGACCTGGGGAGGTGTCGCTGGGGTGGCATCTCCCTAGTATTGTGCGGGGGTTGGCGAAATGTTAAGGATTTTGGGGCGGTAAACCCCACATTCCCGGAGCTTACCCCTATAATTAAAACAAACCGTGAAGAAACGTAAATTTTCCTTATAGGTACGCTGGCTCCTCGTGGGGGGTACAGTGGTTACTACAGGGCAATTTACCCAGCGGTTTTGGCCTTTATTTTTAATCTCTGTTTGGAGAACAACGATGACCATTGCAATTGGACGGACCCAGGAGCGGGGCTGGTTTGATGTCCTCGACGACTGGCTGAAACGGGATCGTTTCGTGTTCGTGGGTTGGTCGGGGTTACTCCTGTTCCCCTGTGCCTATTTGGCGTTGGGGGGCTGGTTGACCGGCACGACCTTTGTGACCTCGTGGTACACCCACGGTTTGGCCTCTTCCTATCTGGAAGGCTGTAACTTTTTGACGGTGGCGGTGTCCACCCCGGCGGATGCCTTTGGCCATTCCCTGCTGTTTTTGTGGGGGCCGGAAGCGAATTGGGACTTCACCCGCTGGTGCCAGATCGGTGGTCTGTGGACGTTTGTGGCGTTGCACGGGGCGTTTGGTCTGATTGGCTTCTGTCTGCGGCAGTTGGAAATTGCCCGTCTGGTGGGGGTGCGTCCCTATAATGCGATTGCCTTCACCGGCCCGATTGCGGTGTTCGTGTCGGTGTTTTTGCTCTACCCCTTGGGGCAGTCGAGCTGGTTTTTTGCGCCGAGCTTTGGGGTGGCGGGGATTTTCCGCTTTATCCTGTTTTTCCAAGGGTTCCACAACTGGACGCTGAATCCGTTCCACATGATGGGTGTGGCCGGGATTTTGGGGGGTGCGTTGCTGTGCGCCATTCACGGGGCGACGGTGGAAAACACTCTGTACCAAGACGGGGATGCGGCCAACACCTTCCGGGCGTTTGAACCGACTCAATCGGAAGAAACCTACTCGATGGTGACCGCCAACCGGTTCTGGAGCCAAATTTTTGGGATCGCCTTTAGCAACAAGCGGTGGTTGCACTTCTTTATGCTGTTTGTGCCGGTGACCGGCCTGTGGATGTGTTCCATCGGCGTGGTGGGTCTGGCCTTGAACCTGCGTGCCTATGACTTCGTGTCTCAGGAGTTGCGGGCGGCGGAAGACCCGGAATTTGAAACCTTCTATACCAAGAACATCTTGTTGAACGAAGGCATCCGGGCGTGGATGGCGACGATGGATCAACCCCACGAAAACTTTGTCTTCCCTGAGGAGGTTTTGCCCCGTGGAAACGCTCTATAACCCTGGGTTAGTGGTTGGTGGCCGGGATCAGGATTCCACTGGTTATGCCTGGTGGTCCGGCAATGCCCGCTTGATTGAACTTTCTGGTAAGTTGTTGGGGGCGCACGTGGCGCATGCGGGTTTGATCGTCTTCTGGACGGGGGCGATGACCCTGTTTGAGGTGGCGCACTTTAACCCCAATCAACCGATGTACGAGCAGGGGTTGATTCTCCTGCCCCACTTGGCGACCCTGGGCTACGGGGTCGGGCCGGGCGGGGAAGTGGTGGACATTAACCCCTATTTTGTGACCGGGGTGTTGCACCTGATTTCGTCGGCAGTGCTGGGTTTTGGCGGGTTGTACCATGCCCTGATTGGCCCGGATACTCTGGAGCAATCCTTCCCGTTTTTTGGCTACGACTGGCGGGACAAAAATAAAATGACCACCATTTTGGGGATTCACCTGATCCTGTTGGGGTTGGGGGCACTCCTGCTGGTGGTGAAGGCCATGTTCCTGGGCGGGGTGTACGACACTTGGGCACCGGGCGGTGGCGATGTGCGGGTGATTACCAATCCCACGATTGACCCGCGGGTGATCTTTGGCTATGTGCTGAATTCGCCCTTTGGCGGTGCCGGTTCCATCGCCGGGGTGGACAACATGGAAGATGTGATCGGCGGCCACATTTGGGTCGGGTTTATCTGCATCTTCGGTGGGATTTGGCACATTCTCACCACGCCGTTTGGCTGGGCACGCCGGGCGTTGATCTGGTCGGGGGAAGCCTACCTGTCCTACAGCTTGGGGGCGTTGTCCCTGATGGGCTTTATCGCCTCGTTTACCGTCTGGTACAACAACACGGTGTACCCCAGCGAGTTCTACGGGCCGACCGGGCCGGAAGCCTCGCAGGCGCAGGCCCTGACCTTTCTGATCCGGGATCAAAAACTGGGAGCCAACATCGGTTCGGCTCAAGGCCCGACGGGTCTGGGGAAATACCTGATGCGCTCGCCCACCGGGGAAATCATCTTCGGGGGTGAAACCATGCGGTTCTGGGACTTCCGGGGCCCTTGGTTGGAGCCGTTGCGGGGACCGAACGGCTTGGATTTGAACAAGCTGAAAAATGACATCCAACCCTGGCAAGAACGGCGGGCGGCGGAATACATGACCCATGCGCCCCTGGGTTCCATCAACTCCGTGGGTGGGGTGGCGACGGAAATCAACTCGGTGAACTATGTATCTCCCCGGGCGTGGTTGGCCGCTTCCCACTTCATCCTGGGCTTCTTCCTGTTGATCGGACACCTGTGGCACGCTGGCCGGGCACGGGCGGCGGTGGCCGGTTTTGAAAAGGGCATTGACCGCAAAGCCGAGCCGGTGTTGTCTATGCCGAATCTGGACTAGGGAATTTTCCCATCCGCTCGACCAACCCCTGGGAGCAATCCTGGGGGTTTGGTTTTGGTCAGGGAGTCGCCTCGAAATCCTGGAAAACCAATACGGGGCTACGCCCTGCGACCCAGCTCCTGTCAACCTGCGTGTGTTTAGCTACACCCAGAACCTCATGCTATAAAAAAATTAAGGGCACCTTTATTTATTCAAGCAAGCCAAGCATCTCCCCGTTGGCATCCAGAGATTACGGGGAACCAGAGGCGGGGGGTGCCCCCCTGCGACCGCTAATTGCCAATTTATAGAGGTGCCCTTAAAATAAATTAAACTGAACCTAACTTGGTTGTACTGCGTATAAAGGGTGGGTTAAGCAGTTTTTGTGGGAGGAATGATGATGGTATTAAAAATGGCGTTGACG
>JAUQVQ010000068.1:0-7128 GCA_039794725.1 Gloeomargarita sp. HHBFW_bins_162 | reverse complement strand
GGAAACGTCCAGGCCGTATCGGGGGGCGGGGTGGGTTTATCGCCCAAGAGGGATTGGAGATAACCCGGTTCCCAGGTTGCCCGCTCTTGCTTCAACTGGTGCAGTTCCCGCTCCAGACTAATGTCCAGGCAGGCCAACGCCCGCATCAAAACTGTTTGCTCCGTAGGGTTTGCCATCATCACACCTCACAAAAATTACCGGCAGTCGAGAAGGAGCAAAACCAGCAACCCCAATCAATTACTCCCCGCAAAAACGACATCAGGAAATCGGTTTTGTGCCTCTTGCAGGGTATGGGAGCGGGTAGGTCTGCCCTCCTCCCAATAATTAATTACTTCGGTCGCTTTGTTCAACAATTCTACTTTATCCGATTCAGGAATCCAGGATTTAGCATCCAGTTCACTTTTTAACTGTTCCCAGGCGTTATCCCGCGGCCAAAAAAAGTAGCAGGTCAACGGGCTACTGCCGCTTCCCACAATCTGATCGACCGCCAAGCCCACATCCTTTTGTAACCACAGGGCTTTCAGTTGAAATTTCAGCAAACGAACCTCCCATGTTAACGATTTGTGATAGCCTTTCAGAATAGCTTATCTTAGCAAACCTTGACTGTTTTTAGCCAAGAATTCGCAACTATACCCCAGGTGGGGATGTTGATCTGTGATATTGATGGGGTCATTCGGGATGTGCGCCATTCCTACCGACGGGCGATTCAGCAAACCGTTGTCCACTTTACCCAGGGGCAGTACGAACCGACGCTGGCGGATATTGACATACTCAAAAGTGAAGGAATTTGGAACAACGACTGGTCGGCCACCCACGAATTACTCCGGCGGTGGGGACTGGATGTACCGCTCAGGGAGGTCATCAGCCATTTTCAAAAACTTTATTGGGGCGAGACGGAGAACCCGACGGGGTTAATCACTCAAGAGGAATTGTTGGTGACGGCGGATTATTTTCATCACCTCACGCACCGGGGCTGGGGGTGGGGATTTTTCAGCGGTGCCCCCCGCCCGGAAGCCCGTTTTGCCCTGGAACGCTTGGGGTTAGCCACTGCTCCCCTGATTGCGATGGAGGATGCGCCGGAGAAGCCTGACCCAACAGGGTTACTAAAAATTATTGGCAACTTTGCCTGCACCGCAGGAACCCCGGTCATTTACGCGGGCGATACGGTGGCCGATATGTTAACCGTCCAAGCGGCTCGTCGGATACAACCCCAGTATCATTGGGTTGCCGTCGGTATCATCCCTCCTCATGTCCAGGATGTAGATGGCTATACAAAAACATTACAAACGCAGGGTGCTGATCTCGTCTTACCTCGCTTGAGCCATCTGGTTCCTGAATCTGTGCTACCCTAGCGGCGGAGGTTGGGGGGGAGTTTATGAGTCACGAGTTAGACATACCGGAAAACCTGGAACCATCGGCGGCACCGGAGTCGGAGGTACAGGTGGCGGTGGAGCGACTGAACTGTTGGGAGCGGCGGATTCAGGCGGCGATTACCATTCCCCAGCCGGTGGAACGGGTTTGGCGGGTGTTAACGGATTACGAAGCGCTGGCGGATTTCATCCCCAATTTGGCGGTGAGTCGGCGCCTGGTGCATCCCGAAGCCAAAATTCGCCTGGAACAAGTGGGCAGTCAAACGATTGTGAAAAAAATCAATTTTCGTGCCCGTGTGGTCATTGATATTGAAGAAATCTATCCCGAACAAATTCGTTTTACTTGTGTGGAAGGAGATTTTAGTCGGTTTGATGGGGCGTGGGATTTGGAACCCCAGGGCAACAGTACCCAAGTAATTTACACGGTTCAGATTCGACCGCGAGCTAATTTGCCGGTTCGATTGATTGAAGGCCGCATCAGCCGGGGGATTCAGGTTAATTTATTGGCAATTCGAGAGCGGGTTGGGCAGTTGGTTTGGGCGTAGATAGTGAACGTTCTCGGTGTTCAACTAATGTGGTGAATGTCACCGTGCCGGTCAGATGTTGCCAGGGTAAAAACGCATGTTCTGCCCAGTCTTGATGCACATAAAAATCGAGGGGGGGAAGTTGCCCCTGTAATTCCTTAAACGCCCGTCGTATGCCACCCAACGAAACCCCATAATTGCGAGTAAGTAATAATAATTCTGTTAACCGGCGATCCCCACGAGAAATTAGAGCTTGCACGAGGGAATCTTTGTAACTTTCCGGGCGAAATTCGACCCCGATTTTTCCTAAGTGTTTACCGAGGAATTGTAACCGTTTTTCGGCTTGGGGATTCACCCCGAACCACTGCCAGGGCGTATGGGCTTTGGGAACAAAGGTACTGCATCCCAGGGTTAAGCGTAAACGAGGAGCCATGTTGCGTATTTCTTGGGCGAGGTGAACTGTTGCCTCCACATCGGTTTCGGTTTCTGTCGGAACCCCCACCATAGTGTAAAGTTTTAAGCCTTTTAAGCCCCCTTTTTGAGCTATGTGTGCCGCTTGTAAAATTTCCGTTTGACTTAATTTTTTGTTAATTACGTGACGCAATCGTTCCGAGCCACTTTCAACGGCAATGGTTAAGGACTGGGTATGGTGGCGCACCAGGGTTTCTACTAACAATTCATCCACCGTTGCCGCCCGCACCGAAGCAATACTTAAACGCATGGCATCAAACTCCGGCTGATTGAGATAGGTTAATAAATCGGGAAATTCAGGATGTTGCGTCACCGAAGGGCCGAGCAAACCAATCCGATTCGTGACCTGTAACCCCTGCGCGATGGCTGGAATTAGACCCGTTTGCACCTCGGCTTTCCGAAACGGAAGCGTTAAATAACTGGCTAAACAAAAGCGGCACATTTCCGGGCAACTGCGCACCACTTCCACCATGTAGATATTTTCCCAGGCGGCATGGGGCGTTACGACCGTAGAAGTTGCCAGAAGATTACCTTTGTACGTCTGCCGTTTGATGGTTGGGGGCACCTCTGGATGGGGAATTAGCGTTTGCAGATAACCCGTGATTGCGTCATAAACAGGCTGATAAAATTGGGGCACATATACCCCCGGAATTTGGGCAAGATTGAGTAGTTTTTCGTGGCGGTTGCGGGTGCGAATTGTTTGGTACTGATCTAATAAATTCGGGATCAATTCTTCGGCATCCCCTAAGAGAATCACATCAAAAAAAGGGGCAAAGGGTTCGGGGTTGGCACTCAACACCGGCCCTCCCCCAAACACCAACGGATGATGATGTTCTCGCTCTTGACTGAGGAGGGGAATGGAGCATTTTTCTAACAGTTCCAAAAGATGCACATAATCCAATTCCCACCCCAAAGAAAACCCAATTAGTTCGGGTTGCGCCGGTAAAGATTCCCCCCCGTCGGTGAATAACCGCTTGACGTGAATATCGCTCCTCTGCGCTAAAATTGCCCAAATGAGTTGATACCCCAAACTGGTAATGCCAACGGTGTAGGTATTGGGAAATGCCCACACCACCGGCACCGCATCCCCCGCCGGTACCGCAGGGGTAAACAAAGGAATTTCATCCGCCCAGGGCAAACGCATGGGGATTCAGCCCCTATTTCTAAGTTTAATGTTAAGCAATGTTACGAAATGCCTAGGGGTTTCCGGGGCATTCTTAGTAAAATGTAACCCAGGTTTCGTGTCCGTCCCACTGGCGGTGGGGGTTGTGGCTGGTTTGACTGGCCTGGTTAACCCTTACAATCGAAGCTGTCGGTACAAAAAAGCTTTAAGACGAAGGAGGCGTGTAGTCAATGGGACTACCCTGGTATCGTGTTCATACAGTCGTCATCAATGACCCAGGACGGCTGATTTCTGTCCATTTGATGCACACGGCGCTGGTGGCGGGCTGGGCCGGTTCGATGGCCTTGTACGAACTGGCGATTTTTGACCCCACTGACCCGGTGCTGAACCCGATGTGGCGGCAGGGGATGTTTGTCATGCCGTTTATGGTGCGTTTGGGCGTGACGGACTCCTGGGGCGGCTGGAGCATTACGGGTGAACCCGCAACCGACCCCGGTATTTGGTCGTTTGAGGGGGTGGCGGCGGCGCACATTATTCTGTCGGGTTTACTGTTTTTGGCGGCGATTTGGCACTGGGTGTACTGGGATTTGGAGTTGTTCCGTGACCCCCGTACCGGCGAACCGGCGTTGGATTTGCCCAAAATGTTTGGTATTCACCTGTTTTTGTCGGGTCTGCTGTGCTTTGGGTTTGGGGCGTTCCACCTCACGGGGCTGTTTGGGCCGGGGATGTGGGTGTCTGACCCCTACGGGTTGACCGGCCATGTGCAACCCGTTGCGCCCGCGTGGGGGCCGGAAGGCTTTAATCCCTTTAATCCCGGCGGGGTCGTGGCACACCATATTGCCGCTGGCATTGTCGGGATTATTGCGGGGTTGTTCCACCTGACCGTACGCCCCCCGCAACGCCTGTACCGAGCCTTACGCATGGGGAATATTGAAACGGTGCTGTCGAGCAGTATTGCCGCTGTCTTTTTTGCCGCATTTGTCGTAGCCGGGACGATGTGGTACGGTTCAGCGACCACGCCGGTGGAACTGTTCGGCCCGACCCGTTACCAGTGGGATAAGGGCTACTTCCAGCAGGAAATTCAGCGGCGGGTGCAGGCGGATTTGGCGGCAGGGCTGACCAAAGAGCAGGCCTGGTCACGGATTCCCGAAAAGTTGGCCTTTTATGACTACGTGGGCAACAGCCCCGCTAAGGGGGGGTTGTTCCGGGTCGGCCCGATGAACAAAGGGGATGGTCTGGCTCAGGGTTGGTTGGGTCACCCCGAATTTAAGGATGCGGAAGGGCGGATTTTGACCGTGCGGCGGTTGCCCAACTTCTTTGAAACCTTCCCGGTGGTGTTGGTGGACGAAGATGGCATCGTGCGGGCGGACATTCCCTTCCGGCGGGCGGATTCCAAGTACAGTATCGAGCAGACGGGGGTGACCGTCACCTTCTACGGCGGCGAAAACAACGGCAAAACCTTTACCGACCCGGCGATGGTGAAGCAGTATGCCCGGAAAGCGCAGTTGGGTGAACCCTTTGCCTTTGACCGGGAAATCTTCAAATCCGACGGGGTGTTCCGCACCAGTCCCCGGGGGTGGTTTACCTTCGCCCACGCCTCGTTTGCCTTGCTGTTCTTCTTCGGGCATATCTGGCATGGTTCGCGCACGTTGTTCCGGGATGTGTTCGCCGGGATTGACGAAAGCGTGACCGAGCAGGTGGAGTTTGGCGCTTTCCTGAAAGTGGGGGACAAATCCACCCGCCGTACCGAAGAAACCGCTGTTTAAGGGTCACTTCTCCCTAGGTTCTAACCGGAACGAATAGAGGTTTCCCAATAATCAATCACGAGAGTCAGGGGATTCCTGGCTCTTTTTTTTCGGCCACAAACTGCGAATGCCTAAGATAAAAAAACCACCAGCGGCGATGATTTGCAGGGCATCCAACGGGAGAATTTGGGTCAAGCGTTCCCCCAAAAATACGCCCAAAAAACTGGTGGTAATGAGTGCGCCTGCCGTTCCTAAAAACACCCACCGGGGAGCCGAAGAACTGCCGCTTAACGCAATGGTTGCCAACTGACTTTTATCCCCGATTTCTGCCAGGAAAACGGTTAAAAACGTGACTCCCACGACCTGCCAATTCATGCGTGCCTACTCTGGAGGATATCGACGGTTAACCACGCCGCCACCAACAGAAAAATGATGCCGGAAATGACCTCCACCCGGCGGGGATCAAGACGTTGACTGAGCCATTGCCCCACAAACACGCCGAGTAAACTGGTCGCCAGCAAGGCCAAAGCTGCCCCGGTAAACACCATCCAAGGCTGACCCGAAGAAGTGGTCATCAAAAGCGTGGTAATTTGCGTTTTATCCCCCAATTCAGCCAATAAAATCGTGGCAAAACTGCCCAACATAATTTTGAACCGAGATGTTCCTTCCTCGGCAGGCGGAACTTCGGGAGTATTTACTTTTTCTGACATTTGCTCAGATGCACAACATCGGGCTTCCCCATCCTATCACTTCACTGCAGGGCCAAAATACTCCGGTGTGAATGAGCCGTGTAACCCGTAGGGAATATGATGCTTGAGGTGTAGGGTTGCCACCGGGGTCATGGCCTCAGCATCCAGAATGACAATATCACTACATTGACGGGCGGCATTATAAACGACCGTGAGTAACCAGCCCTGGTCTTCCGCCTCCCCCGTCGGGACAAATACCGGCTCACTAACAAAACCCTGCGACCCCGCCAGCCAGAGTTTTTGCCGCCCCGTTTGTACGTCTAAACTCATGATCCCTTGCAAAGGCGCATTGGCAAGCGGGTCAGCCGCCACCCCGAGATAGACCCGCTCATACGCCCGTCCCACCCGGTGGGGATGCACCTGAGGAAACTCACAGCATCGTTCTAGCAGCAGGGTTGTACTGACCTGATGGGTGGTTAAATTCACCCGGAACCGCTTGAGTTGACCGCTGGGCAAGCTGGCAAAATCAATGGTTTGGTAGTCGGTTTGCTGGTCAATCGTGGGGAAATGACTGTAACAAATCGAATCTAAAATCAGTTCATCCCCCTGTTCATAACCGTTGGCGTGGTGAAACACAAAACAGGAGTCAGTAAAAAAGACGCGCACGGCTCCCCCATCCCGAGGCATCACCAGAATGCGGGTAGGTTGTTCCGGGTCAAACTGCAAACATTGCGCTGCGCCTGTCCAGCCCAAAACATAAGGGATAGGGTTGAAACTCACAGGATTTTGGCAGAAGACATAATAATTTTCTGTTAAGACAAAATCATGCAAAAAGGCAAAGCCGCTGACCGGGTATTGGTGGTGGCGAATCAGGTGCCACTCACCATCAAATTCATACAGGTTAATTTGGCTATTCGGACCAGCTTTAACTCCGAAATTGACCAAAAATCCCTGGGGATCAAGACGAGGATGGGCAGAAAAGGCTTGACCTGCAGGTATAATTCCCCCCAAATCATCTAAACCCAGGGTTTCTAACGTTTTCGGATCAAGCCGATAGGGTTGTGCCGCCTCCCACAGGGCGAGTAATTTCCCCCCCCAATAAATCACATTCGTATTGGCGATATTTTTCAACCGTAAATCAAAGATATTATTGAGCCACCCCCCCGGTTTGAGCGTGCCAAACACCCCCCGATAGAGGATTTTATT
>JAUQVQ010000067.1:0-7159 GCA_039794725.1 Gloeomargarita sp. HHBFW_bins_162 | reverse complement strand
TTGATTCGCGCCGTCACCTGAATTTCCCGTTGGAACCGGCGGATAATCTGGTCGCCGTGAACAGTCTCAGTGGGCAGACGGGTGAGGATTTTGACGGCAACTATTTTACGCAAATGCTGATCCAGGGCGCGAAACACATCCCCCATGCCGCCGCCGCCCAAATGCCGCTGCAGAAGATAGCGATGGCCATCCCCCACCTGGACTCCTTCCCATTGTTGCCCCGACTCGGCAAAGCTCCCCCTGGGAATACTGGGCTGGGTCGTTCCTTCCGGCGGGGCAGGCAACCGTGCCGACAAAGGCGGCCGCCGCCGACACCAGGGAGCCATGCCCAAGACCAACCCCCAGACCAAGAGGGGAGCCGCCAAGGGGAGCCAGGTTGAGCCACTCAAGAGCCAAATACCAATAATGACTCCGCTCCCGGCCATGCCGCCCCAGGCCAGATGGCGACCATAGCCCAACAGCCCTACCCCCACCAGCCCCCAGACCCCAATCCACAGGGATTCCCAAGGCTCCGACCAGTACTGGATGCCCCCCTGTCCCGTCAAAGCTTCGTCCAGAATTTGCGCCACCGCCTGGGCATGGAACCAAAGCTGGGGATGTCGTTGTCCCCGGGGGGTACGGTACCAGGGCTGTCCATTCCCCTGAAGCTGTTCCCCCACCAGCACCACCCGCCCCTGCACCTGTGCCGCCGGTAATCCCTGTAATGCCTGCCACAACGTCACCTGCTCCCAAACAATCGGGTCAGAACGCAACAGTATCTGCCACCCCTGTACCCGCAGGCGTTGGTAGGGACCACTGTCAGAACGCAACCGCCGCCACCGTCCCCGCCCCAGCTGTAACGCCTGACCTTCTTCGAGGTGGGGGGTGATGCCCTGCACCGCCAGATAATTCACGGCCACCACCAACCCCAGGGAATGGGTCGGTTGACAGGTGCCTGCTACTCCGGGAGGCACAATGCCGCCCAAGGGATAACGCCGCACGACATTGCTATCCCGGGGCAATACTGTACTGGCCAATTGCGGCACACCCCGGCGCCCGACCGGCACTAACAGCCCCCCCCCCGACTCCCAAGGCGTTAGCGGCGAACAGCCCATCACCACCGGCACATTCGCTACATTCAAAGCCGTGACCTGCGCCGCCCCCCCATTCCCCAACGTAGTTACATCCAGACCCACCACCCGAGGCCGCCGTTCCGCCAGCTGGAACAACAAAGTTTGCCAAGTGGTTAACGGAATGTGATCCTGCCCCAACCGCACCAAATCCTCATCCGTGACCATCACCAACAAAAAACGTTCCCGTTGACTCACCGCCGGTTGTCGCCGCAACCACAGGTCATAGCTCCACAAATCCACCGCCTGTAGCCCACCCAGCCCCCGTACAAGCAACACCAGGCTGGTACTGATCACCCCTGCCCCAACCGCCTTGAGCCACCGTCGGTCATTTCCCTTCACCCCAGAGCCACCTCCCCTGTCCCTGGACTCTGGCTGTCCCGGCCTAGACCTGGCGAGGTCGCCGTGACCGCCGTCGGTACCACAGCCAACCCACTACCCCCGCCCCCACCAACCCATAGGCCGCCAACGCCTGACCCACCAGCGTCATCTCCAACTGGGGTACCCAGCCCATCCCCTTCATCGCCAAAGCCACCGCTGCCACCGCCGGTACACTGGTCAACCACAACGGCCACAAGCCCACCCACGCCGTCACCGGCACCCAACTCGTATGCCCCGCCAGAACCTCCCCGGAACCCACCGCCAGAGCCATCCCCGCCACCACCAACAGACCCAATAACCAAATCTTGCGGGTGCGTAAAATGTAATACAAAACTGGCCGCTTGACCATACATTTCCCTATACTAGACCCAGGCAAAAGCGGAAAGTGACCCCAGATTAAATATAGCTTTTTTGCCGCAATCCAGGCAGAATTTCCTGAAAATAACCCACCACCTGCTGAATTTCCGTCTCAGTCGTCCATCGCCCCAACCCAAACCGCACCGACTGCGCTGCCATCTGCGCCGACCGCCCCAACGCCTGCAAGACATGGGAAGGCCGCCCCGTACTGCATGCCGACCCGGACGACACCGCCACCAACGCTTGCAACCGTTTGTGGAGTTCCGCCCCATTCACCCCGAGGACGGTCACATTCAAATTCCCCGCCAACCGAGGAGCCCAGGCTCCATTGAGAAGGACACGATCCAGCTTTTGTAATTCTTCCCACAGATAGGTTCGCAAGTGGAGTAACCGCTGTTGTTCGGTTTCCCGTTCCGCCAACGCCAGGCGCAAAGCCTCAGCCAACCCCACAATCAACGGCACCGCCAAGGTTCCTGCCCGCCACCCCTGCTCCTGCCCACCCCCGTATAGTTGCGGCACCATCTGCACCCGCGGGTGATCCCGCCGCACAAACAACGCCCCCACCCCCTTCGGCCCCCCGATTTTATGCGCCGTCAGGGACAGCAAATCCACGTTCAGAGCCTGCACATCCAGAGGAATTTTTCCCACCGCTTGAGCCGCATCCGTATGCAACAAAATCCCCCGTTCGCGACACAGGGCACCAATATCCACCAGCGGTTGCAGAACCCCAATTTCATTATTCGCCGCCATCACCGAAACCAAAATCGTATCCGGGCGCAGAGCACTCCGCAGACGTTCTACATCCAACAGACCATCCGGTTGCACCGGCAGATAGGTTACCGCAAACCCCAACGAGGCCAAATGCTGACAGGGTTCCAACACCGCCCGATGTTCCGTCTGCACCGTAATAATATGCCGCCCCTGCGTGTAGTACGCCGCCGCCACCCCCTGAATCGCCAGATTATTTGCCTCGGTTGCCCCGCTGGTAAAAACGATGCTTTCCGGGGGCGCATTCAAACTAACCGCCACCTGTTCCCGTGCCATTGCCACCGCCGCTTGTGCTTCCCAACCGTAGCAATGCCCCTGACTGGCCGGATTGCCAAACTTGTCCCACCAGTAGGGCATCATGGCCTGCCAAACCCGTTCATCCAACGGCGATGTAGCGTGGTAATCCAAATAAATGGGACGCATGAATGGGAAAAAATTGCAGGGATTAATTAATAGTTTAAGGGTACCTCTAAAAATTGGTGATTAGCGGTCGTAGGGGGGCACCCCCCGACGTTGGTTCTCCGTAATTTCTGGATTCCAGCCGAGAGATTCTTTTCCCGCTTGAATAAATAGAGGTTCCCTTAAAAGTCGTGGTGATTGATGGGCAGGAGCAACCCATAGAACGCCCGAAAAAAACCAGAGACGATTCTATAGCGGTAAACGAAAAATGCACACATTAAAGACGCAAATTATGGTCGAGCAAAAAACAGGTATGATTCTCTGTACTCATCACGGAGTCGGGAGAGAGCATGATTTTCGTAAGCCAAGTCAAGTCTGGTTGCATAGTGAATTGTTTTGTCTTGGGGATAAAGGCTACCAAGGCATCAGCATAGTCAAATCCCTCATAAACGGCGTAAAAATCAATCATTAACTGAGGTGCAAATTAAATTTAGGGTACCTCTAAAAATTGGTAATTAGCGGTCGCAGGGGCGTAGCCCCCGGCTCCGGTTCTCCGTAATTTCTGGATTCTAACTAAAGAATTTTTTGCCCGATTGAATAAATAGAGATGCCCTTTAATCAGGGCACCTCTAAAAATTGGTAATTAGCGGTCGCAGGGGGGCACCCCCCGTCTCTGGTTTTCCGTAATTTCTGGATTCTAACCGAGAGATTCTTTTCCCAATTGAATAAATAGAGGTGCCCAGAATACTAATTCGACTTCCACATCTATAAACCATCTATAAAACTCGGTATTCTTAGTGGGAAAAACACTGAAAAATCATTTATTCTATTTCCGTTTTTTGTCGCATTTTTTGAATTAATAGAGGTGCCCCGAAGAGATTTGCGCTTGACTGTCCCACAAAGCAATTTGGTTATACATACATTTTTCCTTATCATAACTACTATCATTCTAAGTCAGACTATGTAGAGCTGTCAAGGATAATTGAAAAAGGGGAAAAGTCTTCTTACAAAGCTGGAAAATCTGAGTTAGCGTATGTGTAAAAAACTCACCGATTCCACATGATGGGTCTGCGGAAAAAAATCAAAGGGAACCAAACGTTCTAAATCATAAGTAGAAGTACATAAATGGCGTAAATCTCGTGCTAAAGTAGCAGGGTTACAACTGACATAAACTAGGTGTTTTACCGGGTGTTGGATTAAGAACTCAATCACGTGGGGATCACAGCCTTTGCGGGGGGGATCAAGGAGAATCATATCCGGCTTTAGATTTAATTTGGGTAGTAATGCTTCGACTGTGCCGCAGTGAAATTGGGCATTTTTAATTTGATTAAACTCTGCATTGAATTGGGCTTGTTGAACGGCTTGAGGATGAATTTCTAAGCCAATAATGGTTTGAACGTGCTGTGCTAAAGGTAAACTCATCGTCCCGATACCGCAATAAGCATCTAAAATACACTCATTGCCCTGTAAATTTAAGTTCTTTTTCAGGTAACATACTAACTGCTCGGCCTGTTCTGTATTCACTTGAAAGAACGTATCCGGGCGAATTTGCCATCGCAATCCACAAAATTCTTCCCAAAGGTAATCTCGCCCCCAAATGCAATGAGTTTTCCCTGTAAAAATGGCATTGCCTGCCTGGGAATTTTCATGCACACATACGCCAACAATATAGGGAAATTGCACATGCCATTGGTGCGCTTGTTTTTGCAAGTTGGTTAACTTTAGGGTTGTACTCACCAAGGTAATTAGCACTTCCCCGGTTCGGCGGCCAATGCGTAGGCTAAGATACCGTAAATGCCCTTTGCGGGTGTGTTCATTATAAATTGACCAGCCCTGCTTTTTTATATCCTGCTTAATTTGTTGCAATAGTGAATTGAATTGCTGGTCTTGCACTGGACATTGATTTAGATTGACAATTTTATGACTATTTTTTTCATAAAATCCAGCTTTGATTTCTCCGGATGAATTAATTCCTAATGGGTAAGTTACTTTATTGCGATAGGCTAAGGGTTGATGAAGTGATTGGGTCGGGTGAATTGGTGGATGTGCAAAGCCCCCCAAACGAACTAATGCTTCGTAAATTTGATTTTGTTTCGCAATGAGTTGGTAGTCATAGTTAATATGTTGCCACTGACATCCCCCGCAGTCTTGAGCCACAATACAGGATGGCTTTATCCGGTGGGGTGAAGGGGTAATGATTGTTAGTAATTTCCCATAGGCATAACTGGGTTTCACTCGGATTAAACGCACCTGAATCCGATCCCCTGGAACGGTATCCGGGACAAAAACCACCCGTTGTTTATAACGTCCCACTCCCTCCCCTTGGTCATTGAGGTCGGTTATTTCTAAGCTAATTTCCTGTCCTTGTCGCCATTGGTCATTCACAGTAAATCTCCAGAGGCTTGCAGTGCGTGTAAACGATGATAAATCCCCTCACCCTGGATTAATTCTTGATGATTTCCGACTTCGACAATACGCCCCTGGTCTAAAACGACAATGCGATTGGCTTCCCGCACGGTACTCAATCGGTGGGCAATAATAATCGTAGTTCTTTGCCCTTGAATTTCAGCCATTGCCCGTTGAATGGCTCGCTCCGATTCATAGTCTAAACTTGAGGTTGCCTCATCAAAAATCAAGACATCCGGTTGCACTAACAACGCTCTAGCAATGCCAATTCTTTGCCGTTGTCCCCCCGATAAACGCACCCCCCGTTCACCGACAATGGTGTAGTATTTTTGGGGTAATAAATCAATAAATTCATCAACACGGGCAATCGCACAGGCCGCTTCCACCTCCGCCATTGTTGCACCGGGACACCCGTAGGTTAAATTATCCAATAAAGTGCCGTTGAATATATCAACTTCTTGATGGACAACGGCCAAACGCCGCCGATACCCGGTCACGTCTAAATACTGAATATCTTCCCCGTCTATTAAAATTCTGCCTTTTTGGGGAGAAAAATAACGTAATAGGAGTTTAATTAAGGTAGATTTACCCGAACCAGAACGTCCTACTAAAGCGATGGTTTCATAAGGTTCAATTAGCAAATTAATATCCCGTAAAACAGGGCGGTTTGGCTGATAACCAAATTCTAAATTTTCTAGGCTGATTTTGCCGGTGAATTGATAGGGCGTGTAGTGTAAATTAATCTGACGATTGGGTGAAAGGAGCGGTTGAGCATCGGGGGCATTGGGTAGGGCAAGAAATTCATGGAAGCGCACCATCGAGGCGTAGCGACGGGCAAGAACTTCTAATAAATTACTCATCGGTTCAATCTCAGCGTAGCCCATACTGGCAATCGTGTATAGCGTTACAAAATGTCCGAGAGAAATGCGTCCGGCTACCGTTTCGGTTAGCGTAAATCCCAAAATAAAAAACAGGCAACTTTGTACTATGGTGCGCTGGTAGGTCGCCAACCGTACATAGCCTAAATGGATTTTGTGAATGATAAATTTTAATTCTCGATTCAACCGCTCTGTTTGGCGTTTCAGTTCCCAGGCTTCCCTGGCAAAGGCTTTCACCGTTTTGATGTTGGTAATAATTTCAGAAGTCCGACTTTCGGTATTTTCTTGATGCACCTCCACCGCTTGCTCTTTATGAATTAAATAATTCAACTTTCGGAAACTAAAACTGAGAATAAAAATAAACGAACAAAACATAAATAAGGCCATCCGCCATTCCAACCAAGCTGTGATCACCACAATCCCCAACACCCGCACCATTTTGGGGATCATTAACCCGGCAATATCAGGATAAGTCCAGGTGTGGTTGGATAACCCCCGTGCCACCCGTCCCGCAATCCGGCCAGGATTATGGGTATCGTAAAAATCCAGGGGTAAACTGAGAATTTTGGCAATCGCTCGCTGGGTTTGTTGATGACGAGCACGCAGGGTAATTTCCCAGTGAAAATAACCACTCAACCAGGGTTGCAAAGGTGCCCGCAGTACGGTTAAACAAAACATCAAACCCAAGAGAACATTCAAACTAAATCCCGTATTAACCGACCAAGAACCCCAAGCGGCAATAGAGTTAATTAAACGCTGAATAAACCCGTCCAAAGGTTGTTGGGAAAGTAAATTTAACGTTTGCCCAATCAGATAGGGAACGACCAAATCCAAGAGTTCAAAAATACTCGATGTGGTAAT
>JAUQVQ010000066.1:0-7195 GCA_039794725.1 Gloeomargarita sp. HHBFW_bins_162 | reverse complement strand
TTGCCCCTGCGACCGCTAATCACCAATTTTTAGAGGTGCCCATAATTTAGCCGACTCTAAGTTGTCCATCTATTTACTCCATGTTCACTTTCTCGTGATGAACCGATGATCCTAAAGTTGCGACAGACTCATTAGATTGCCTTGACTTAGCAGCCCTCAGGGCCACAAAAACTTTGTCCGTAGAGTACCTCTGCATCGCAGATATAAATCATGCCTGCAAAATCGAGGAAAAACTGCATACCGATCTGATCGGCAATCTTTTCAGCTAAATCCCGATCCGGGGTGAGTACCTCAAACTTGACATTCGCCTTGGTATCGGAAACACTCGGTTGTCCCGACGAACGCACGTTGCGACTCCCTTTACCCCCGGTTTCTAGGACAGTGTAGCCGCTAGCCCCGGATTCTTCAATGATTTGGGCGACCTTTTTCAACAGAATCTTCTCCGTGATAATGACCAGTTTTTTCGCTGGCTTAGCCATTTGGGTTACCTCCGTACAGTTCTAAATTGATAAGATTGACAAATTGATTATCGGGTCTGCCGAACCCAAGAGGTGTCAACAGACCCCAAACCGTTGGGAATCAATGAGCACCGAATGTCTGGGCAAGGCCGAGGAAAAATGGGATACACAAACCGATAGCAACCGGCGTACCGATGGCCGTTGAGGCACCAATGTAGGCGGAAGGATTGGCGGACGGGATACCGGCTCGCAGGGTGGGTGGGCCGGAAATGTCCGAACTAGAAGCGGCAATAACCGCCAAAACCACCACCCCACCGAGACTAAACCCAGTCGTGTAGTGGGCAATCAGACCCAGACCGAAGGCGATCAACCCATGCACAAACGGTGCCACCACACTATACACAACGTACCATTGCGCCACCTTCCGCAGTTCGCCCAGCCGTGACCACGCCTCCATCCCCATAACCAGCATCAAAATTGACAACAAACCCCGGAACAACGGGTCGTAAAAACTTTTATAGACACTGTCAGGGCGGGCAAATATACCCAAGGCAATACCCAGCAACATGGCCGACAACGCAGGCCCCTGCAGACTTTCTTTCACAATCGGCCATATCTTGACCCGAGGATTCACCGAGCGGTTCCGCTTGCTGAGGTACTCCTGCCGACTACGGGGATAGTTTTCCGAGTAATCACCCGCCGCCACCGGCTGTTTACTCAACGATTCCATCTCGCCAGCATAGGCTGCTTCTTTGAGCTTTTGCTTGTTGAGATAAATGTTCGCTACCACAATCGCAGTCACCAGAGCAGGAATATCCATAAACGGATAAAGGGCACCTGCCCACGCCTCAAACCGGATGTTTTGTTCTTCCAGGATGGTTAGAGCGGCAGCCATCGTTGAACCACTCACCGCCCCAAATAACCCCCCCGTCGCCAGCGCATCCACAACTTTGACCCTCGGCATGCGAGCTAGGGTATAACGAGCAATAAAAACGATCAAAATTCCTAAAGCCACCGAAAAGATGACAGGTAACACCATTTCCGTGAGGTTGGAATTGCGGATCGCCATACCCCCCGTTAGACCAATTTTGGTGAGCAACATGAAGATAATGATCTTACAAATCGCTTCGGGAATTTCGAGTTGACTGCCGAGGGCGGCAATCACCATACCCCCAATCAGGAAACTGAGGGTTGGGGACTGCAACTGTTTGACAAAATCCATGAAAAAATTGCCCAAAAAATCCACAGTGTCATGCCTCCTAAATAAGATAAAAAAGGTGAATATCGCCAGCAAATGCCAGCCCAAACCCCATGCAAACGTTCCTGCACTCTTGGGTAAATACGTTAACCCGAAAGTGGACAGTCACCGGAATTGCTCTGTGAGAAAGAACGATTCACAGATAAGGATTCCTGCGATTCGTTTTCTCTATACAGAAGCATAAAGCAAAAATTTTGATTGGGTAGAATCTATATTTTAATACTTGCCATAAGTAAAGCCTATTAGGGACTTCTAAAAATTAGTGATTAGCGGTCGCAGGAGTGCAGTTCTCCCTAATTTGGGCATTCTGGCAAGAGGACTTCTCCCGACGCTCAGTAAATAAAGGTGCCCCCTTGGGAACCTCTATTAATTAGAAATTAGCGGTCGCAGGGGGGCACCCCCCGCCTCTGGTTCCCTGTAATCTCTGGATGCCAACGGAGAGATGCTTGGCTTGCTTGAATAAATAGAGGTGCCCCCTTGAGAATCTCTGCCTTCCGGCTAGCAAATTCTGTAACCGCTTGTATCAATAGAGCTACTCTTTTGTTATCACAAACGCATTCACGCTAGGATTGACTATAGATCAATTCTCATTAAGGCTAGGTCAGAACGCATGAGTACCCTAGACGAGCGCATTATTCCCACGGATTTGAGCAGTGAAATGTCCCGTTCCTACCTGGAATATGCGATGAGCGTCATTGTGGGGCGGGCACTGCCGGATGCCCGAGATGGTCTGAAACCGGTACACCGGCGGATTCTCTACGCGATGCACGATTTGGGGTTGCAACCCAACGCTCCCTACAAAAAATGCGCCCGGGTGGTGGGGGAAGTATTAGGTAAGTACCATCCTCACGGGGAAACAGCCGTTTATGATGCCCTGGTGCGGATGGCGCAGGATTTTTCCATGCGAGAACCGCTGATTGATGGGCATGGAAATTTTGGTTCTGTGGATGATGACCCCCCGGCGGCGATGCGCTACACGGAATGTCGGTTGCGGGCGTTGACTCGCGATGCTCTGCTGGCGGATATTGATGCGGAAACCGTTGATTTTAGCCCGAACTTTGATGGTTCCGAACAGGAACCCACCGTTCTTCCTGCCCGTTTGCCCCAACTTTTATTGAATGGTTCATCGGGGATTGCGGTGGGGATGGCGACCAACATTCCGCCTCATAATTTGGGAGAATTGGTCGATGGTTTAATCGCCTTAATTCAAAATCCAGAAATTAGTAATACCGAATTACAACGCTACATTTTAGGGCCCGATTTTCCCACGGGGGGACAAATTTTAGGCAACGATGGCATCCGGGAAATGTATCAAACCGGACGGGGTTCCATCACGTTGCGGGGAATTGCCCAAATTGAAACCATCAGTGCGCCGGGACGACCGGAAAAAGAAGCCATTATCATTACCCAACTTCCCTTTCAAGTGAACAAAGCCGCTTTAATTGAACGGATTGCAGAACTGGTCAATGAGAAAATCATTGACGGGATCAGCGATGTCCGGGATGAAAGCGACCGCGATGGGATGCGGGTCGTGATTGAACTAAAACGGGATGCCCTGCCCCAAGTGGTGTTGAATAATCTCTACAAACAAACGCCTTTACAAGTGAACTTCGGAGCGAATATGTTGGCTCTGGTGCATCGGGAACCGGAGTTGTTAACTCTCAAACGATTTTTAGAAGTCTTTTTAGAATTTCGGGAAGAAACTCTGGTGCGGCGCACTCGTTATTACCTGCGTAAGGCACGGGAACGGGATGAAATTGTGCAAGGGTTATTAGTAGCCTTAGGCAATATTGACAGCATTATTAATCTAATTCGGCAGGCGGAAAATACGGAAGTGGCACGGCAAAATTTAATCACTGTTTATGAATTGACGGTGAACCAAGCCAACGCCATTTTGGATATGCAAATTCGCCGGTTAACCGCTTTAGAAAGTGAAAAAGTCCACCAAGAACACGCTGAATTGACCGCAAAAATTGCCGACCTTTCCGATATTTTAGAACGCCGGGAACGGCGATTAGACTTGATTGTCCAGGAGTTGCAAGAATTAAAAACCACCTTTGCCACCCCCCGCCGCACCGAAATTGTGGCCAGTTCTTCGGGAAACTTGCACGATATTGATTTAATTGCTAACGAAGCCTGCATTATTTTGGTCACGGAACAGGGATACATTAAACGGATGGCGGTGGATACCTTTAGCCGTCAAAGCCGGGCGACGCGGGGCAAGGCGGGAACAACCATGAAACCCGATGATGCAGTGGCCTTATTTTGTTCGGCGCAAACCCACGACCACATTTTATTTTTCAGTGACCGAGGTATTGTCTATGACCTGCGGGCGTATCAAATTCCGGTGGGTTCGCGTACCGCCCGGGGCATTCCTTTGGTGCAATTACTCCCCATTACATTAGAAGAAAAAATTACCTCCATCTTGCCGGTCAGTGCCTTTGGGGATGAGGAATATATTGTCATGTTGACCCGGGGAGGATTTATTAAGAAAACTGCCCTGTCTGCGTTTAGTAATATCCGTGCCAATGGCTTAATTGCGATTAGTTTGGAAGAGGGGGATCACTTGGGGTGGGTACGTTTGGCGAAGGCGACGGATAGTATTTTGATTGGTTCTCGGGGGGGGATGGCGATTCGCTTTGCGGTGGATCACAAGCAACTACGCCCCTTGGGACGGGCAACCCGGGGGGTGCGGGCGATGGAACTGCGTCCGGGAGATGTGTTGGTGGGGATGGATATTATCTCTCCTGAAGATGAGCGGGATGTGCTGGTGGTGACGATGAATGGGTATGGGAAACGAGTGCCTTCGTCGGAATTTCGCATCCAAAACCGGAGTGGTATGGGGATCACGTCCACCAAGTTTCGTAAAAGCGGGGATGCGGTGGCCGGGTTGGGATTGATTGGGGCGGATGAAGAGATTTTGCTCGTGACCCAACGGGGGGTGATTATCCGGCAAGCGGCACGGGATATTTCCCAACAGTCGCGCATGGCCACGGGGGTGCGTTTACAGCGACTGGATGCCGATGATGCCATTGCCGCTGTGGCCGCTGTACCGCCCAATTTGGAGGATGACGAAGAGTGATTTACCCCGTCATGCCCATGATTTCATAGCCCGCATCCACGTAAACAATCTGGCCGGTAATCCCACTGGCCAAGTCGCTACTCAAAAAAGCCGCCGCATTGCCCACCTCCACCTGGGTCACCGACCGCCGCAGGGGAGCCACCTGCCGCACCTGCTGAATCATGTCCCGAATCCCGCCCACCGCCGAAGACGCCAGGGTTTTGATCGGGCCAGCCGAAATGGCATTCACCCGCACCCCCTGCGCCCCCAATTCATAAGCGAGATAGCGCACGCACATTTCCAAGGCCGCCTTCGTAATCCCTGCTGTGTTGTAATTGGGGACGACCCGCACCCCTCCCAAGTAGGACAGTGTAATCACAGATGCGGTGGGACTAAACAGAGGTTTGGCCGCCCGGCAGAGTGCAATCAGAGAATAGGTACTGACATCAAGGGCTTGCATAAACCCGGCTCGGGAAATTTGGCTGAAATCCCCTTCAAGGCCTTCTTTGGGGACAAATGCCAGACAATGCACCAAGATATCCAGCGTGCCCCATTGGTTTTGCACCGCCTGAAACAACTCGGCAATCTGTTCATCTTTTTGGACATCGCAGGGCAGAAATAATTCCGGCTGGAGCGGTTCGGTCAAGTGGCCTACCTTCTGTTTGAAGCGGTCTTTTTCATCCGGTAAATAGGTGACTCCCAGGGTTGCCCCCGCCTGATGCAACTGTTGCGCAATTCCCCAAGCGATGGAGTACTCGTTGGCAATTCCCAGAATCAACGCCTTTTTGCCCTGCAAATTTAACATGGATGGTTCACCCAAACGGTATGCACACTGTCTTACCCTACCCCGGAATGTACCTCAACACAAGGGCAAAGCGATCGTTACAAGCGATACAATTTACTTAAGCCGATTCCCGATACGTTGAAAGGGTAACCATTAATTTTTTAGGATAAATAATTCCCAACGATGGCCGTACTACAAGATAAACCCCTTTATGCCTTATTACAACGTTTATCCAACGGCACATTTCCCCAAGGTATTGAAACCTTTGAACGGGGGAAAACGATTTTTTTTCCCGGTGATCCAGCCGAACGGGTTTATTTTTTAATTAAAGGGGCAGTCAAACTCTCGCGGGTGTACGAATCAGGGGAAGAAATTACCGTTGCCTTACTGCGGGAAAATAGTGTGTTTGGGGTGCTTTCGTTTATTACCGGTCACCGCTCGGATCGGTTTTATCATTCCGTAGCATTTACCACGACTCAGCTCTACTCTGTCCCGATTGAACAAATCGAAACTCTATTAAAAAGTGACCCAGAATTATCTCTGATGTTATTGCGGGGGTTATCGTCGCGAATTTTGCAAACAGAAATGATGATTGAAACCTTGGCGCACCGGGATATGGGGGCACGTTTGGCGAGTTTTTTATTAATTTTATGTCGGGATTTTGGCGTACCGGGAAATTTGGGAGTTACTATTGATTTGAAATTGTCCCACCAGGCGATTGCCGAAGCGATTGGTTCTACTCGGGTGACGGTGACTCGGCTGTTAGGAGATTTACGTCAAAACGGCATGATTTCCATTAATAAGAAAAAAATCACCGTTCATGACCCCATGAATCTCAGTCAGCAATTTACCTGAAGAATGCCTTGCCGTTCTTGCGGGGTCAGCTCCCGCCAACACCCCGGCGCCAGGTCGTGCACATATAATTCACCAATCGCTACTCGCACCAACCGCAAGGTTGGATACCCCACCGCCGCTGTCATCCGGCGCACCTGGCGATTGCGTCCCTCCCGCAGAGTCAGGCTTAACCAGGTAGTCGGGATATGGCGGCGAAACCGAATGGGGGGTTCCCGAGGGGGCAAATCCGGTTCCTGGGGCAACCGGACAACCTCGGCGGGTCGGGTTGTGTAGTCCCGAATGAGAACCCCCTGCCGCAGGGACTCTAGGGCTTCGGGAGTGGGACAGCCTTCCACCTGTACCCAATAGGTACGGGGATGCCCATAGCGGGGGTCGGTCAGGCGATGCTGCAAACGACCATCATTGGTTAATAACACCAACCCTTCGCTGTCATAATCAAGACGACCGGCGGCATACACCCCCGGCACCGGCACGTAATCTTTGAGCGTTTTCCGCCCCTGTTCATCCCGGAATTGGCACAAAACTTGATAGGGTTTATTGAGTAATAAATAGCGATACCTCATGCGCTATAATTCAGTAATTTTTCCCAATAGAACAGGTCGTTGGGCACCCGTCACCGCCGGGATATTGGTTGGTTTGCCGTCAATCCGTTCGGAAGCCAGGATTGCAAAGGCTAGGGCTTCTTTACTGTCTGGGTCAATGCCATAACGGGCACTGGAAGAAACGGGAATAGGTGCAAAAACTTGGGTTAATTCCTGCATGAGAACGGGGTTGTGAAC
>JAUQVQ010000065.1:0-7220 GCA_039794725.1 Gloeomargarita sp. HHBFW_bins_162 | reverse complement strand
AAATTTTGGTGCAACCAGGGGCAGAAGTGCGCGCCGGGCAACTATTACTCCAGGTGGATGACCGGGAACAACAGGCGCAGGTACAAAGCCAACGGGCGGCTGTCAAAAATGCTCAAGCCGAAGTCACGGCGGCTCAGACGGATGTGCAGGCCGAGCGAGCTACCCTCCAATCCCTACAAGCCAACCAACGGGCACGCCAAGCGGATGTGGAACTCGCCCGCCAAGAAGCCCAACGGTTTCAACAACTGTTCCAAGAGGGGGCGACCAGTCGGCAGGAATTGGACCGGCAAGTCAATCAATTACGCAATGCCCAAGCCCGTTTGGAAGAGGCCAAGGCACAAATTTTGACCCAGCAGGCCACCATTGCCCGTGCTGAAGCCCGGTTGACGCGTGCTCAGGCGAGTCTCGCCCAAGCCCAAGCCAGTCTTGCCCAAGCTGAAGCCAATTTACGCAATTACAGCATTACGGCTCCGTTTGCCGGTCAAGTCGGCAGCATTCCGGTCAAGGTGGGGGATTTTGTCACCACCAGCACCCCGTTGTTGACCCTGACCCAGAATCAAAACTTGGAATTAAATCTCGATATTCCCCTGGAACGGGCGGTAGATTTGCGGTTGGGGTTGCCGGTGGAATTATTGGACGCTCAGGAGCGGGTGATCCAGACGGGGCGGGTGTTTTTCATCTCCCCGACGGTGAATACCCAAAGCCAGACGGTGCAGGTGAAAGCCGCTTTTGACAATCCCCAGGGGCAACTGCGGAGCGACCAATTCGCCCGGGTGCGGGTGGTGTGGGCAACCCGTCCGGGGGTGGTCGTGCCGGTGACGGCGATTTCTCGGCTGGGGGGGCAAGATTTTGTGTTTGTGGCGAAACCCTTTAGGGAATCAGGTTGCCAAACCGCCGTGCTTCCCAATCCGGGGCCACCGCCCAAGGTGCAACCCACCGATCTGGTCGCCGTCCAGACCCAGGTGCAATTGGGTCGAATCATCGGTAACACGCAGGAGGTTTTGAGCGGCATCACCCCGGAAAGTCAACTCATTCCCACGGGTATTTTGCAGTTGAATCACTGCACCTGGATTGCCGAACAAAAACCTGTTTCACCCCCCTCACAATCATGATTTTTTCAATTGCTAATTTCTTTATCCGCCGCCCGGTTTTTGCCACGGTTTTGTCCCTATTTATTGTGATTGTGGGGGCGGCCTGTATTCCCACCTTACCGGTAGCGCAATACCCCGATGTTACCCCCCCGCAAATTGTGGTCACCTCGAATTATGTCGGGGCGAATGCGGAAGTGGTGGAATCAACAGTGACGAATTTATTAGAACGGGAATTAAACGGCATTGACGGGTTGAGGTATATCAAATCGACGAGTGCGAATGATGGAACGAGTAATATTTCCCTCACCTTTGAGCTGGGTCGGAATCAGGATATTGTGGCAACGGATGTGCAAAATCGGGTGCGTTCGGTACAACCCCGTTTACCGGATTTGGTCAACCGCACCGGCATTCAAGTCAATAAAGCCAACAGTAGTTTTTTACTCGCCATTGGGCTATACGCAGAGGCGGATGAAACCGGCAAAGACCGCTATGACGATATTTATTTAAGTAACTACGCTGACCTCTACATTACCGATGCCATCAAACGCATTAAAGGGGTAGAAAATGTGCAGATTTTTGGGGAACGGCAGTATGCCATGCGTATCTGGTTAGACCCCCTCAGATTAGCCAGTCGCAATCTGGTTCCCCAAGATGTAGTCCAAGCGATTCGGGAGCAAAATCTGCAAGTAGGGGCGGGGCAAATTGGGCAACCGCCGGTTCCGGAGGGGCAACAGTACCAATTCTCCGTGACGGCACAAGGACGCTTTAGCAGTGCCGAAGAGTTTGCCAATTTAGTCATCCGCACCGAGCCGAATGGTTCTTTAACTCGGTTAAAAGATGTGGCACGGGTGGAATTGGGGGCAGAAAATTACAGTTCCATTTTGCGGTTTACTTCCGATGATAAAGTTTCCCATCGGGGGGTGGGGTTGGGCATCCGGCAACAGTTAGGCAGTAATGCGCTGACGGTGGCCAAACAAGTGAAGACAACCATGCAGGAATTGCAAAAAAGTTTTCCACCGGGAATGAAATATGAAATCGCTTTTGATACCACCCTGTTTGTAGAAGCCGGTACTAAAGAGGTGATTATTTCATTGATTTTAGCAATTTTTTTGGTGGTGGCGATTATCTTTTTATTCTTGCAAAATTGGCGTTCTGCTCTCATTACGTCAATCGCAATTCCTGTCGCCTTGGTGGGTACGTTTATTTTCGTAAAAATCTTTGGGTTTTCGATTAACACGTTAACGCTGTTCGGGTTAACGTTAGCGACGGGTTTAGTCGTAGATGATGCCATTGTCATCGTTGAAGATATTACAAAAAGAATTCAAGATGATGGTATGGCTCCCATGCCGGCGGCGATGGCTTCGATGGATGCCCTGCTAGGAGCGGTGATTGCTACTTCTATTGTGTTGATTACCGTATTTCTACCCGTCGCCTTTTTACCCGGTACAACGGGACAACTCTACCGCCAATTTGCCCTGACGATTGCCTTTGCCATTACTATTTCAACGTTTAATGCGATTACGTTAACTCCGACGCTTTCGGCACTTTTAATTCGACCCGGCCAGGTGCCGGATCATTGGTTTTTCCGCCGGACGAATCAGATGATTGACCATATCCGCAATCAGTACGCTCAAACTATTCAGCAGGTGGTGCATCGCAAAAATTTAATTTTAGGGCTATTTGTCGTGGCCTTAGTGCTTACCTACGGAGCCTATCAAATTATGCCCAAAGCCTTTTTACCTGATGAAGACCAGGGTTATTTTATTACGGTGGTGCAGGCTCCCCAGGGGGTGTCGTTAAGTTATACGGAAAAAGTATTAGAAAAGGCGGAAGCCATTTTGAAACAACAACCGGAAATTCGCAATATCTTTGCGGTCGGAGGCTTTAGTTTCAGTGGAGCAACCCCGAATGTAGGGTTAATTTTCTCGACTATGCGCCCTTGGTCAGAGCGGACTCGCCCGGAACAATCGGTTAATGGTGTGATTGGGGGATTTTTCCCGCCACCGGCACGGGGATTATTTCCGCAACTTCTGGGGATTAGGGAAGCGGTGGTCATTCCGTTTGCGCCGCCGCCGATTGCGGGGGTGGGAAATTTTGGTGGGTTTGAATTTCATCTGCAAGACCGGGTGGGTTTAGGGTTAAAAACCTTGGGGGAAACGCTACAGCAATTTCTGGATGCGGCCAAAACATTCCCGAGTGCGAACCGGCCAACCTTGGCGCGGTTGCGGGCGGATTTTAACGGCAACACTCCCCAAATTGAGGTGCAGGTGGATCGGGAGCGGGCGAATGCGTTGGGGGTAAGAGTTTCGGATATTTTTGATACCCTGCAAACCCTGTTGGGTTCTACTTATGTCAACGATTTTAATCAGTTTCAGCGGGCCTATCGGGTGTATGTGCAAGCGGATGGGCAATTTCGCACGAACCCCGATAATATCAATAAGTTCTATGTGCGTTCCCGCAACAATCAAATGATCCCCTTGGGGAATTTAGTTACCATTCGGCAAATTACAGCCCCTTCAGTGATTAGCCATTACAATCTCTTTCGTTCGGTAGAAATTAACGGGGTTGCCAGTCAGGGGAAATCATCGGGGGAAGCCATTCAAGCCTTAGAAACAGTTGCGAAAGAAACCTTACCGCGTGGGTTTGGGTATGAATGGTCGGGGTTGTCCCTAGAACAAATCGAGTCGGCGGGACAGGCGATTTGGATTTTCGCCTTGGGGGTGGTTTTTGTGTTTCTCACCCTGGCGGCTCAGTATGAAAATTATATTGACCCCTTGATTATTATGCTGACGGTTCCTTTGGCGGTTTTAGGGGCATTGATTACTATTTTTCTGCGGGGATTAACCATTGATGTTTACACCCAAATTGGGTTTGTTATGTTGATCGGCATGGCGAGTAAAAATGCAATTTTGATCGTGGAATTTGCCAATCAACTTGTCGCAGAGGGGTTGGGTATTACTAAAGCGGTGTTGGAAGCCTGTCGGGAGCGGTTGCGGCCAATTCTGATGACGGTTCTTTCGACGATTATTGGTGCATTTCCTTTGTGGATTGCGACGGGGGCAGGGGCGGCGGCGCGGCGTTCCTTGGGTACCTGTATCGTTGGGGGGATGGGGATTGCCAGTTTGCTGAGTTTATTTCTTGTGCCGGTGCTCTACATTGTGATTAAAAATATAGAGGCTCGGTTCCGCTCAGCCTCGGGCATAATTTAGGGAACCTCTATTAATTCATAATTGCGGTCGCAGGGGCGCAGTTCTCCGTAATTCGGGCATTCTGGCAAGAGAATCTCCCCTTGGCTTCAATAAATAGAGGTGTCCTTTAGTAGATGGGTACCGGCAGAATAATCGCCAAAAACAGCCCCAGAGCCAACAGCGCCAACCCATCCCGCCTCGCGTCCAATTCGGTCACATCATTCAGCACCAACGGCGGTGAATTTGGGATTAGCAACAACAAGACCGCCCAGCCCCGTAACCAGGGTTGCACCTGCCAGCCCAGGAGGAAGACTAATCCCTTGACCAGCCAACCCCATTGCCGTGCCGTCCGCCGTCCGACTAACCCATGCAATAGGCGTCCGCCATCCAGACTGCCCACCGGGGTCAACTGCACTGCCAGCACCCCCAACCCTGCCACTCCCGCCCACGCTAAGGGATGTAGGTGTAACCCCATTGCAGAGGTCAATGGCATTGCCCCCAACCACCGGCTCAGTCCCCACAG
Organism: Gloeomargarita sp. HHBFW_bins_162; assembly: GCA_039794725.1. GTDB lineage: Bacteria > Cyanobacteriota > Cyanobacteriia > Gloeomargaritales > Gloeomargaritaceae > Gloeomargarita. The sequence continues at coordinate 2,418 of JAUQVQ010000065.1, read as the reverse complement.
CACGAATGAATGATGGGGCGAAAATCCCCCGGCCTGAACCGGAGAATGCGCCAACCCCCACAGCAGGAGTGCCAAGGTTACTCCCAAGGCCAGCCCCACGCCCGCCAAGGTGCGATCTACTGCCGCCCGCCGATGGGGTAACGGTTCACTCAAGCCCGTATAGGTGCCCAATACCCCCGGCCAAACGGGTAACGGTAGCACCCAAGGCCACGCCGGTTGAACCCCATAACTGCGGAGTGCCCACGCCTGACCCAGTTCCCGTGCCGCCAGAACAGCCAGGACTCCCACCCCATACCTCCATCCCAGGGGTTCCGTAATTCCCAGTTGAGGGGCGGTGATGGTCGCACTCAGGAACAATCCCAACCCCAAACACCCGATTGCCCCCAGCCCAGAAGCCAACCGGGGGGGCGGCACCCGCACCGGCCGAGGCACCAGGGCAAACAGGGGTTGTTCATCCCGATTCCGCTCCAAAATTAACCAAAACCTCTGCCCCAACAGGGATTGAATGTGCGCCTGCACCAGCCGGTACACCTCGTCAGGATCACCCCGCAGTCGCCCGTAACAGAGAATTAGCCCGTCCCGCTGGTCAATCCGTTGCACCGGGTAAAGTTCCCAGGGAAAACACTGCCGCAGATGGGTCAATTCCGCCGTTGTTAACCCTGTGGGTTCCCAGTGGAGGAAAGGTGGTTGCAGCGTTCCCCCCCCTTGTCCCAACAGCAAAAGGTAGAAAAAACCGCTCAACAAAAACGGCAGAACCACCCACAGGGCAGGTAGCGGTTGCTGTTCCCCGTACAACCATGCCCACAAGCCCACCACCAACCCCGGCAACATCAACACCAACCACACCAACCACCAGGGCGTGCGGCTGAGATGGCGAACGTGATGCCACACTAGAAGAAAGGTTGTGACGGCCAACAGCCCCAAGGCCACCCATGTCATCGTCCCACTCTGCTCCCAAAACCATCCTCAACGGGGTGTTTGCCTTTCCCCCCAATCGGCACACGCTCGGCGGCACCAGTTATTTCATTTTAGGGGAGGTGTTGGGCTTGGCCGGTAATGTGCTGATTGATTGCCCCGCCCCGGAATGGCAGTCTTGGTGTCACACCCAAGGCGGGATGCAACAACTTTTGCTCACCCACCGGGACAACGCCGACCGGATTTCCCAATGGCAAAACGAATTTCACTGTCCCATCATTACCCAACAACAGGAAGCCTATCTCTATCCCGGCGTGTGGGTGCATCCGTTTGCGGAAACGTTGACCGTCATGCCGGGGGTCACTCTGATTTGGACACCGGGGTACAGTCCGGGCAGCAGTTGCATTTACCTGGAACGACTCGGAGGTGTCCTGTTCACGGGGCGGCATTTGCTCCCCAATCCCCAGGGACAACTCAGTCTCTTGCCCACCCGCAAAACCTTCCACTGGCCTCGGCAACAGCGCAGTTTACAGACCTTAAAAAATTGGCTGGGCGACCGACCCGTGCGCTACGTTTGCCCCGGAGCTAATACCGGTTTTTTGCGGGGGCAGGGCTACCTTGAGCCGCAAACTGGAACAGACTGGTATGATGAGATCAGGGGACACAATTCCATCTCCGTCCCAGCGGTGAGGTAGTGGCTAGTCGTTTTTTGTTTGTGGGTTCCACCCAAGCCTACAGTGGCAAGTCCACCGCTACCCTTGGCATTGCCCAACAACTCCAAGCCCGTCAGTTTCGCATTGGTTACGGCAAACCCGTCGGTAACAGTCGCATGACCACCGACCCGGTGCCCCTCGATGCTGATGCCCATCTCGCCGCCCGGGTGTTGAACCTGCCCCCGGATTGTTTGGCACCCACCCTCGTCTTTTTGGAAGATTGGCTCAAACAACCGGATTTACTCCCCCAAGCCACACCCCTAACAGCGGCATTAACCCAGTACCAGAGCTTGACCACCCCAGAACTCATGCTCTTGGAAGCTCCCGCCAATCTCCACGAGGGGCATCTGTTTGGGTTGGGGTTGGCGCAAATGGCCGATGTGTTGGATGCGGGGATTGTGCTGGTGGTGCGGTTTCAGTCCCTGTTGGTGGTGGATGAATTGCTCATGGCGCAGGCGCATCTGGGGGAACGGCTGTTGGGGGTACTGCTCAATGCTGTACCCAACGACCAACCCGTGCAGGAAATTTTAGTCCCGATGCTGGAACAACGGGGGATGGCGGTGTTGGGGGTATTGCCCCGGAGTCGCTTACTGCGCAGTGTACGCGTCGGGGAATTAGCCCAGCATTTGCAGGCACGGGTGGTGTGTTGTCCCGAACGGCTGGATTTGCTGGTGGAACACCTCTCCATCGGTGCGATGAGTGTGAATGCCGCCTTGGACTACTTCCGCCAGGGGGTGAATATGGTGGTCATTACCGGCAGTGGTCGCACCGACATCCAACTGGCCGCCCT
>JAUQVQ010000064.1:0-7232 GCA_039794725.1 Gloeomargarita sp. HHBFW_bins_162 | reverse complement strand
AGCTCAAACTCTACCAATGCGGTCTGCCCCGGGAGATGGCGATTGAACTGTTCCAACCCTTTGTCATCCACCGCCTGATCCATCTGGGGATTGTCAACAACATCAAGGCCGCCAAGAAAAAAATCCAACGGGAAGACCCGGACGTGTGGGACATCCTCCAGGAGGTGATCCAAGGCCACCCCATCCTGCTCAACCGCGCCCCCACCCTACACCGCTTGGGGATTCAAGCCTTTGAGCCGATTTTGGTGGAAGGGCGGGCGATCCAACTGCATCCCCTGGTGTGTCCGGCGTTTAATGCTGACTTTGACGGCGACCAGATGGCGGTGCACGTGCCCCTGTCGTTGGAAGCCCAAGCCGAAGCCCGGATTCTCATGCTGGCGGCTGGGAATTTGCTCTCCCCCGCCACCGGCCAACCGATCATTGCCCCCAGTCAGGACATGGTGTTGGGGTCCTATTACCTCACCGCCGAAAACCCCAACCCGCAAAAAGGCACCGGGCGGCACTTCGCCAACATGAACGATGTGATTTTGGCCTACGAGCAAAAACAGGTGGATTTGCACGCCTGGATTTGGTTGCGCTACGACGGCGACGTGGAGGTGGAACCGCCGGATCGCAAAAAAGGCATCGGCGAAGAAACCCTCCTGCGCACCGACACCCACACCCGCAGTGATGGCATTGTCGAAACCCTGGAAATCTACGGCCAAAAACGCCGGGGCGAGCGCATCCAAGAAACCCGCAAAATTCGCAGTACGAGCAACGGCTACCGAGTGCAGTACATTTGCACCACCCCTGGCCGGGTGATTTTCAACAAAACCATCCACGATGCCCTCGTCAGTTAACCATTCCTTACCGTCGGAGGTCTGACCATGAACCAACCCGCCCCCCGTCCCCTGTTTCGCAACAAAGTCATCGGCAAAGGCCAACTCAAGGAGCTAATTGGCTGGGCCTTTAGCCGCTACGGCACGGCGCGTACCGCCCTGATGGCCGACTGCATCAAGAGCATGGGCTTCCGGTACGCCACCCAAGCCGGGGTCTCCATCAGCATCGACGACCTGCGGGTGCCCCCCACCAAACCCCAGTTGCTCCAACTGGCGGAAGAAGCCATCCAGACCACCAAGGAGCGGTACGACCGGGGCGAAATTACCAAAGTCGAGCAGTTCCAAAAGGTGATTGACACCTGGAACGCCACCAGCGAAACCCTCAAAGACGACATGATGCGGAATTTTGAACAGACCGACCCGCTCAACCCGGTGTACATGATGGCCACCTCCGGGGCACGGGGGAATGTCTCGCAGGTGCGGCAGTTGGTGGGGATGCGGGGCTTGATGGCCGACCCGAACGGGGAAATTATCGAGCAACCCATCAAGGCCAATTTCCGGGAAGGGTTGACCGTGACCGATTACATCATTTCTTCCTACGGGGCGCGCAAGGGGTTGGTGGATACGGCCTTGCGGACGGCGGACTCCGGCTATCTCACTCGCCGGTTGGTGGATGTGGCGCAGGATATGATCATCCGGGAAGCCGACTGCGGCACCCAGCGGGGGATCATCCTGAAAACCCTGCAGGTGGGCGAAAAACAAATTCCCCTCAAAGAACGCCTGGTGGGGCGGGTGGTGGCTCAGGATGTGCTCCACCCGGAAACCGGGGAGGTTTTGGCCGCCCGCAACCAAAGCATCAGCGCCGATTTGGCCAAAGCCATTGTCAAAGCCGGGGTCACCGAAGTCATGGTGCGTTCCCCCTTGACCTGTGAGGCCAGCCACTCCATTTGTCAACACTGCTACGGCTGGAGCTTGGCGCACGGGCAGTTGGTGGATATGGGGGAAGCGGTGGGGATTATTGCCGCCCAGTCTATCGGTGAACCGGGGACGCAATTGACCATGCGAACCTTCCACACCGGCGGCGTATTTACGGGCGATGTGGCGGAATTGACCCGTGCCCCCTTTGCCGGGGTGGTCGAAGTGGCGGGGGATGCCCCCACGCGTCCCTATCGCACGCGGCACGGGGATGATGCCCTGATCGCGGAAGGGGACATGACCTTGAAATTGGTGGGCGAGACGGAAACCCGGGAATTCCCCCTGACCAAAGGCAGTATCCTGCTGGTCACGCCGGGCAGTACCGTCCGACCCGGGCAGGTCTTGGCGGAAAAACCCAGCACCGGCCGCACCCGCCGCACCACGGAAAAAGCCACCCGGGACGTGTCCACCGATATTCCGGGGGAAGTGTACTGCGCCGACTTGCAGGTGGAAGAAAAATTAGACCGCAGTGCAGGCAACGATGGGCAGGCGGCCACCATCCGCAGCACCCAACGGGCGGGGTTGATTTGGGTTTTGGCGGGGGAAGTCTATAATTTGCCGCCGGGGGCAGAACCGGTGGTCAAACCCGGCCAGGCGATTGCCGCCGAAACCGTATTGTCCCAAACCGATTTGATCAGCGAACACGGCGGGTTGGTGCGCCTCAGTCACGGGGAAAACCACCGGGGCAGTCGGGAGATTAAAATTATTACTTCCTCAGTCCTGCTGGATCAGGCCAGGGTGCTCAAAGAAACCCTGCACGGGAGCGAACACTACGTCCTGGAAACCCGCACCGGTCAACGGTTTGCCCTCAAGGTCAGCCCCGGCACCAAGGTGACGCACGGCACCGTCGTGGCGGAATTGCAAGACAGTCAGTACCGCACTCAAACCGGGGGCATTGTCCGGTACAGTGCCGGGTTAGAAACCGTCCGCAAGGGGCGGGGGAGCAAACAGGGCTACGAAGTCACCCAGGGGGGCACCCTCTTGTGGATTCCCGAAGAAACCCACGAGGTGAACAAAGACATTTCCCTATTGCAGGTGGGGGCGGGGGAATTGGTGGAGGCTGGGACGGAAATCGTCAAAGACATCTTCTGCCAAAATGCGGGCGTGGTGGAAGTCGTGGAGAAAAACGACATTCTCCGGGAAGTGGTGATCAAGCCGGGGCAGGTGTTTTTGGTGGATGACCCCAACCTGGCGATGGAACGGCATGAGACCTTTGCCCACCCCGGCGAAACGGTACTGCCCGGTTTAGAAATAGAGCAGTTGAGTTTCCTGGAATACGTGGATACCCCGGCGGGGGCGGCACTGCTCGTTCGCCCGGTGCTGGAATACGCCATTGCCAGCGAACCGCCGGTGCCCAGCCAGGAAGCCATGCACGAGTCGGGGGCGGGGATTCGCCTGCGGGCGGTGCAACGGTTGAGTTTCAAAGACGGCGAGCGGGTGAAATCCAAAGACGGGGTGGAATTGCTCCGCACCCAGTTGGTGTTGGAAATTGGCGAAGATGCCCCGCAGTTGGCCGCCGATATTGAATTTATCCCGGATAGCCAGGACGAATCCATCAGCCGGTTGCAGTTGGTGATTTTGGAATCGCTGGTGGTGCGGGCGGATGAAGAAGCCGACCAAATCCAGGGGCGCACTGAGACCAAAATTCTGGTACACGACGGTCAGACCATTGCGCCCGGTTCACCGGTAGCCCGGACGGTGATGCTCAGCCGCACGGCGGGGTTTGTGGGGCGGATTGTCCAGGAAGGCGGGTCAACCCGCAAGCTGGTGGTCGTGACCGCAGAAGACCAATTCCAGGTGCCTTTGAACGGAGCCAAGGCCCACGTAGAGGTGGGGCAAATGGTGCGGGCGGGCGATGCAGTCGCCCCTGGAGTGACCACCCCCGAATCCGGTCAGGTGGTGGCGGTGACGAAAGAGGCAATCACGATGCGGTTAGCTCGTCCCTACCTCGCTTCGGCGGGGGCAACCCTACACGTTAAACACGGGGATTTGGTGCAACGCAACGAACGTCTGGTCACGCTGGTGTTTGAGCGGGTGAAAAACAGCGACATCATCCAAGGTCTGCCCCGGATTGAGGAACTGCTGGAAGCCCGCAACCCCAAGGATTCCTGTCAGTTGGCGCACCGCCCCGGTCAAGTCCAGGTAACCCGCCATCCCGATGACACCTATCAGATCAAAATCATTGCCAGCGATGGGCAGGTGGTGCAGGACTTGCGCACCGACCCCGGCCAGAGTGTGGTGGTGGCCGATGGGGAACTGGTGCAGGCGGGCGACCCCCTTACCGACGGGCCGGTCAACCCCCACGACCTGCTGGAGTTGTTCTTTGACCTGTATCGGGAAACCGAGTCCCCCTACGAAGCCTGCCGCCTCAGTTTGGAGAAGGTGCAAACCCACCTGGTCAACGAAGTGCAGGGGGTGTACCGCAACCAGGGGATTGAAATTTCCGATAAACACATCGAGGTGGTGGTGCGGCAAATGACCGCCAAAGTCATCATCGAAGACGGGGGCGACACCATGCGTCTGCCCGGGGAAATGATGACCCTGCGGGAAATCGAAAGCCTGAACAACACCGTTCCCGGTGCCCCGGCGCAGTACCGCCCCAAACTGATGGGGATCACCAAAGCCGCCCTGAATACCGACAGTTTCATCTCGGCGGCCAGCTTCCAGGAAACCACCAAAGTCCTCACCGAGGCGGCCATCGAGGGGCGGGTGGACTACCTGCGGGGCTTGAAGGAAAACGTGATCATCGGGCGGTTGATCCCGGCGGGCACGGGCTTTTTTGCCGAAAGCTCCAGCACCTACCGGCATCGTACCGTAGAAACCCCGGATCACGAGGAAGAACCCCTGGTGCTGAGCGAGGACATGGTGGACGACTCCACCGACCCCCGGCAGGTTCTCCTCGACGCAGAAGACGAATAGCTCCAGCCGCATGGCGCAGGCGTTTGTCACAGGCGCAACCGGGTTTGTGGGAGCCAATCTCGTCCGGTTACTGCTTGCCCAAGGGCATCAGGTGCGGGTGCTGGTACGTCCCCAGAGTTCTTTGCGTAACCTCCAGGGCTTGCCGGTGGAGCGGGTGACGGGGGATGTACTCAGCCCGGAATTGCCCCACCATCTGGCCGGGTGCGATGTGTTGTTCCATGTGGCCGCCCATTACTCCCTGTGGCAACGAGACAAAGACCTTCTGTACCAGGCGAATGTCTTGGGCACTCGGCATATCCTGCAGGCGGCGCACACAGCGGGCGTACCCCGCACCGTTTACACCAGTTCTGTTGCCGCCATTGGCGTGGGCAAACCGGGGCAGGTTGTGGATGAAACCCACCAAAGCCCGGTCGCATCTCTGATTGGTCATTACAAACAGTCCAAATACTGGGCGGAACAGGAAGCGCACCAAGCGGCACAACGGGGACAGGATGTGGTCATCGTCAACCCCACCACCCCCATTGGTGCTTGGGACAGCAAACCCACCCCCACCGGCGACATTATCCTGCGGTTTTTGCGGGGACAAATGCCTGCTTATGTGAATACGGGGTTAAATTTTATCCCGGTGCAGGATGTGGCCTGGGGGCATATCCTTGCGTGGCAAAAGGGGCAATCCGGGCGCAGGTATATTTTGGGTCACACGAATTTATCTTTGCAGGCATTTTTACAAAAACTGGCGCAGATCACGGGACTAGCCGCTCCAGGGTGGCAAATTCCGGTGCAGATTCCCCTGGCGGTGGCGTGGGTGGATGAAATTCTTTTGGGGACGCTGGGTAAAAAACCGAGCCTTGCCCTCGACAGTGTCCGCATGGCGCACCAAACCATGTATTACGATTCGCAACGGGCGATTCGGGAACTGGGATTGCCCCAAACCGACTTAGATGAGGCCATTAAACAGGCGGTGGACTGGTTTCGTCAGCAGGGGATGGTCGGATGCCGAAACTCTTGATCGCCGCCAGTGGCACCGGGGGGCACCTCTTTCCGGCGTTGGCGGTGGCGCAGGCGCTTCCCGATTGGCAGATTGAGTGGTTGGGCGTGCCGGAACGGTTGGAAAATCAGTTAGTCCCGCAGAATTACCCCCTGCATCGGGTGCGGTTGTCGGGTTTGCCGGGGGGCGTGAATTGGCGCACCGTGCGGGTATTCGGGGAATTATTGGTAGCGACGTGGCAGGTTCGGCAGTTATTAACATCGGGCAAATTTCAGCAGGTATTCACCACCGGGGGGTACATTGCCGCTCCCGCCATTTTGGCCGCCCGTTCCCTGGGATTGCCCGTCGTCCTGCACGAATCCAACGCCTTACCCGGCAAAGTCACCCGCTGGCTGGGGCGGTGGTGTACGGTGGTGGCCTTGGGATTTGCCGAAGCCCAGAGCCATTTAGCGGGGATAAAAACGGTGGTGGTGGGGACACCCGTGCGCCCCGATTTCCAGGAGATTCAAGCGAGTCATCCAATTCCTGGGGATGCGTTTGTCGTGCTGATTACCGGGGGCAGTCAGGGGGCGGTGAGTTTGAACCGTTGCGTGCGAGCCTGTGTGCCGACTTGGGTGGCACGGGGCTGGTGGGTGGTGCATCAGACCGGGGATCAAGACCTAGAGCGGGGGACATTCACCCATCCGCAGTACATTGAACGGGCATTTTTCCCAGATATGGCCGCTTGGCTGGCACGGGCGCACTTGGTCGTGGCACGGGCAGGGGCGGGCACGTTAACCGAGTTAACGTTATTACAAAAACCGGCGATTTTGATTCCCTATCCCTGGGCGGCGGAAAATCATCAGCAGTACAATGCCGACATCTTTGCACGGCAAGGGGCGGCCATCGTGATCCAACAGGCGGATTTAACTGCTGAAAAACTCAATTTGTTGATCCAAGAATTAGCTGAACAGCCCGAACGCTTAGCCGCAATGGCACAGGCGATGGGGGCTTTAGCCGTACCCGATAGCGTCCAACGGGTGGCGCAGGTGTTGGCTTCGCTACCACCTCGGGTTTAGAACGGTTACGTCATGCAAGTAGGGAACGATGGAAAACTCAAATTATGACGAACGGACAGCTCGATAGCTTCCTATTCAAATTCAACGACACTAAGGCGGTAACCTCCTCTGCAGTTCATTTCTCCAAAACCAGAAAACGCTTGTTGATTTATTAAAATAAGGGCACCTCTATTTATTCAATCAGGAAAAGAATCTCTCAGTTAGAATCCAGAGATTACAGAGAACCAGAGACGGGGGGTGCCCCCCTGCGACCGCTAATCATGAATTAATAGAGGTTCCCTTTATTCAATCAGGAAAAGAATCTCTCAGTTAGAATCCAGAAATTACGGAGAACCAGAGCCGGGGGCTGCGCCCCTGCGACCGCTAATTACTAATTAATCGAGGTTCCCTTATGGGCACCTCTATTTATTGAAGCAAAGGAAAAGTTCTATTGCCAGAATGCCCAGATGACGGAGAACCAGAAACGGGGGCTAC
>JAUQVQ010000063.1:0-7276 GCA_039794725.1 Gloeomargarita sp. HHBFW_bins_162 | reverse complement strand
ACTGAGAGGAATCATCTGGAAAAATAGTCAAAAATTCAATATATTCATTGGTTGGTCGGGGCGCACCATCCCTAGGAAATGTAAATTTGGGGTACATTCGATGCCAAATCCGCCCAATCGTACCTAACCTGCCTGTGAGGGAAGTGCTTTTGATACTCTGGCCATTACGGTAGGGTTGGTGAAACCATTTGACAGCAATGGAATCATCTTGATCCTGGGCAACCCGTCCCCATACCTGTACTTTTGCTTGATGCCATGCTTCTCGCCATTCTTGGGCATATTGATGATTAGGATTGACTCCTTGAAGTCTGAGCCATTCTTTAGCCGCAGGCAGAAGGCGGGTATCAATAAATTGGCCGAGATGCTTTGGGCCAGCAATTTGCACATCCCGTTTGAAGTTATCTTTCCACTCCCAGTGACATCCAATGTAGGAGTTATTGGGTAGATTGTAATAATCCGGGAAAAAAAGCGGATGGTCAATGCGCCGCCAGGATTTGCCAAATCCCCCTAAAATCATTGCAAATTGATTCAGTCGGAGAATAAGATTTTTCAATGCTTCTCGCTGGGCATCCGGGAGGGGACGAGTTAATAACCAACTCAAGTTGCCAGTGACATCGTAGGTACGGACTTCAAATCTACCCCGACCATGTCTGTTAATTTTTAATTTATCGGTATCTGCGACAAATTTCATGCCTACCAAACCCACGATTGGTTCCCTTTGTCCCAGGCCACCAAATAGTTTATCTACCTCTCGTTCAGCGATATGGGCGGGCACTAAACCACCAAAAATCCGCAGGGCATGACCCCGAATAGCGGCGCGAAACATATTGGGACGAAATTCGGCACCTCCTAGTGTTTTGGAGGCCATTCCTTGCCCGTGAATGCGGTGGGGGGGATAGAGTTCATCGCCACTGATCGTACTGGGATGTCCATAACCGGCACACACCCGGCTCCCCAATCCCTTCGCAATCGCTTTGTCCCAAATCTTCCAAATTTCTGCCCACTCTTGATCGGATAAGGGTTCACTGCTGGAGATACCAAACTTTAACTCCGGTTGGTAGAGAGAAATCATCATAAAGGCGGCATGGCTGGCACTTCCTTTTTTCACTTGATAATCCTGTTGGGGATGAACAAGATCAAGGAGCTTTTCCACCCATTTTTTATCGGTGGGATAACCCCCATGAAACCGTAAAATGCCGGGAGCCATATCCCCATCGGGTAATTCCCGACCACAATAGCGGGCTTTTTGTTGAGAATTGCAAGCACTCCGAAACAAACCTTTCATACTACTGCCCGGATAAAACGGCCATCCCCGCGCCCCCACCACCGGGCGAATAATCCCATCGTCTTGACCGGCATTCGTTACACATCGCCAACTGATTTGGTAGGTGCGGGTTTGAACATGGTGACCGAATTGGGGTGGCTGGGGATAAGTGCGTTCTGTCCATTCTTTTGTCCAGCGTTGAGCGTCTTGTTCATTGGCTCTGGGCACTAGGCGTTGCAATTGGCACCGACCTGCCACCTGCGCTCGGTACATCATGGGAACTTTGTTAATTACATCAGGAATGGGGGGCATAGTTGTGACTCCAGAATTGGGTGTAAATTCGCAAGCAGAACATTACTTGTATCGCTGTGTCCACCAGACAATGCAATCGCACAGTTGCGAAAGAATCGCTAGGGCAATGCGTTGGTCTTCCAAATTTAACCGCCATAGCTTTTCGGACATGGTTTGAATTTGTTGAACATTGTCAGGTCTAACGGCATCATTGGGTAAAGTGATATGCGCTTGTCCAGCAATTCGTACCAGAGTATCCCACGTTTCTTTCCAATAACGAGACTTTTGCGCTTCTTTCTCCTGTAAACGCAAATGTTCACCCCAAAAGCGTTCCAGGCCATAGGCTACTGCCATCCGCATTTTATAGCCCTGATTGAGGGAATCTTGATCCCTGCGTTTGGCGGCTAAAACCAACTTTTGCGCTTCTTGATCCAAACCGTAGGTATGCCAAGCCATTATTGGTATTCTCCTGCTAACGTAACGCGACACCGACCAAAACCAACCGATTCCAACCCACCGAAATACATTTCTTTTGCTGCGACACCCGCAAAGGGATTCCACCCCTTTTCTTTGAGGGCAATGGGGAAGATAAAGACACTTCCTTCGGGTATGGCTTCCACGTTGAAAAACGCACCACCAGCTACTTTTTTCACATCATCTTGGAGCTTAACCCGGGACTGGCGATACAAGCCCATATCATGAAGCATGGCAATATCATTGTCACCAACTACCACTAAGCTATTTTTCTGGAGGCTACTCCCTTGAGGAATCCAGGGTGTCATATCCTGGGTATGTTCAATTTCCATAAAACCCAGATTGAAAAACAGGATTTTACGGGTGGTTTTGTGTTCGCTAAATTGTTTGGCTTGCAGGCTACTATCGGCGGTGTACGGTTTGGGTATTTCACCCTTACCACCTGTAATCATTTGATACCGACGTAATAAACGAGGGCACGATACCCACACCACGGGTTGTCCTGGACAAAACACCGGGAACCATACCAACGAGGCATATTCAAACTTGACAAGGGCTTCCGTTGTACCCCCATCCGGTTGATTCGCGATGGCTTCATGCCCATACCATTTACTTACATTCCCTTTGTTCTCACCAGAGCGCATTTCCGCTCGAAAACGCCCCCGAATGGAGCTACCAGGAATAATCCCGGTTTGGGTAAATTGATCCCGAAAAATCAGGTTCAAATTGCCCGTTTCTTCCCCTGCGCTTGCTCCCACGTGCAGAGGCGCAAGCGTTTCAATGATGCCGTAGGCTTTGTGATACATATATTCTCCTATTGCGAATAGTTCAATGAATGGGCTAAAGGGAGGGCAAAACCACACCCCCAGCGTTTGAAGGAATGGCCTTCCTGGGGAAACCATTCTTCCGGCCAATCCCACCAGGGTTTCTCCAGCGGTTCCTTGAGGACATAGACCGTACCGGCGGGCACAGCGTAACGCCCTCGGGATAAGCGGCGACCCGTACCCGTTCCCCCCAGGCGATAACGGTAGGGTTGGGGGCGTTCGGTCAACACCACCGGGTCTGACCAGAAGGGTTGCTCCTTCTCTCGCACTGGCCAGCGGTAGGATAAACGGTTGGAACCCCACACCCCAGGCGTGATGGTGGCAAAATGAGTACCCACAGGTTGTTTGAAAAGGTCGTGGGTACTGGGAGCCAGGGTATGGCATCGCACCTCCACCATGTGCCCCTCACCGCCAAAGCGATACCAACCGGGGGGCAATTCATGGCTACTCAAGTAGGTCAAGCAAACGCCGGGTGGCAGTGCCACCGCATTTTCGAGGAATAGACTGCCTTGCGCTTCGTTCGCTTGCACCCGTCGTTGGTCCAGTTCCAAACGGGGATGCAAATGGGGGCAAAATTGCCAGGGATTAGGGCTAACTTTAGCTTTAGGTTGCAATTGGAGCCATGTGCTAATAGGTAGCCAGCCGCGTGATGCGAATTTACCGCTAACTTCTGGTGCCCACGTCTGCCCATCCCAGTGCAAAATATGCTTGATTTGGCCGTCCTCAACCAAGCAATTGAGTGGGGTGGGAACATAAAAATCTTGGGGGTTGTCCGTCAAACTCCAAAAGGGTCCAGCAAACAACCAGCTTTTATCCGCTTTCATGGCATCAGCACCGTAATGGGCGGCAAAGAGACCGGATAGGGTGGTGGCATTGGGGGGGAAGTGAATACCCGCTCGCCCGACCAAATTTTCCGGGGAAAGGAAGCGTCCGGCACTCCCATAGAGGAAGCCCAGAGGTTCAAGAGTAATTAGATATTTGAACATAGCTGAAATCCTACCTGGGCGAGACTGCTAATCCAATCAGAAATGGACTCTTTGCCAATGTAATCATCTAAATTTTTCTTTAGTTCTTCACAATTTTTGCTCCCAAAATACACTTCAAAAAGAGCCAGAGCAACATCAGGACTCGATAGCCCTCGGCGGGCACTGAGAACGGCCACATCATTATAAATATGGGTCCAGTTTTTGCCGCCGTCTCGGTCTTTGTAACCCGTAAAGATAGGGTTCAAAAATTTCCAAGGGCAGACCCATTCAATATAATTACCGCTACCGAATAAAACCCGGAGGGCAAGCCGATTTCGACCTTGTTTTTTGGCAGATTTCTCCGCTTCCCGTACCTGTTGGAGAATATCTCGCTGGGGAACTTGTTTGCTGGCTAAAACGGCTCCCACACTCACGGTAATCTTTTGTTTGTGGTGTTGCCAAATACTGGGGAATTGCTCAGAAAACCAGCTCAGGCAGGCTTGGGGCGAAAAGGAATGCTTATCCGTTTCATAAAGAACGCCCAAAAAGTCATCCCCACCGGCGTACACAATCCGACCAATTTGGTCATCAACGGCGGGTTTAAGGCTTTGTTCCCCCCAGTTCAACATGGCTTGACTAAATTCACGGAGGATTTTCTCTTCATCTTTTTTTTCAGCTTGCAATTGCCGGAAGTATTCGCCAATTTGATCCCCATCACCGGCGAACCAAAAGGTCCTTTGCTCTCGTACTTTTATATCCCGAAATGTCTCTGGCACTTCCCTCTGAATCCCAATACGTTTGGCGACGACATGGTAGGTTACAAGGCGTTTGATGAGTTCGGGAATACTGAGTTGTTCGGTTTCATCCACAAAGGCTTCCCCCAAGGCGGTGAGGGATTGTAATTTTTTATAGAATGCTTTGATTTCCCAATCGTCATCACTGAGGCGCACTTCCCGACTATCCCGTTTCCGCCCCAACCCCGGCCAGGCAATCGCATCCGTTCCCGAAAGGGTGGAGCTTTCCCCCTGCCAGTTGATGCCGACCCAATCTCGCCCCCGTTTCGCTTGATTAATGGCCTGACGAGCGGCCGTAATCGTTTCTCCCTGACCCCAGAAAAATTCCCAGGCGTGGTTGCCCCACAAATCCCAGTGCCGCTTCCAGGTGTATTCGGCGGGAATCTGTTGCTCAATCCAACTGCGACATTCATCCACAATTTTCTTCCAGGTGCTTAACAACACGTTGCGCCCTCTGTCTTTGGGAAAATCCCCGGCCAGGATGATTTGGTTGGGCGTCCCTTGGGTGACGCTAATGAGGGCAGGAGACACCAGGGCATCGTTCCCCAAGTGTTCTTGGCCAGCGTTACAGAGGGCACGAGCCAGATGGGACAGGATAAAGGAACTGCCGTACAGGTCGCGTAATTTCCGGGAACGCTCGATGAAGCCCTGGACGGGGGCAAAGGTCATTACGGTGAAGGTCATGGACAGGATGGGTAAAGGAATGCTTTGAATATAAACGCTTAGTAGAAGGTTTTATTTCAAACTCTGGGAATAGTGGGGCTAACCTTAGAAAGGTTTTAGATTTGTATTGCTGAGTGTTAACCGAGATCAACAGCGAGCCTTTGCCGTTGGGTAATTCTAAAAAATTTAAGAACAGGTCAGTTAAAGAACCCCAAATAACCGGCCATAGAACATTTAGAATTTTGTCCTTCAAGAGCAAAGTCATACTAAAGCCGGATGGTTTATTGATTGGGAGATCACAATGGCTCGCAAGGGGACATGGCTCATTCTGCACGTGCGGCAGTTGCAAGTACGGAATCTTGTCTTAGCTGTAGTTAATGGGGTCATAACATTGGTGGTTTTACTCATTGCACCGTTGGGATTGGCGGCGGTCATCACCAATACGGTGTTGGTCACTGGGGCGACGTGGCTGACGGCCACGCTGATGGATGGGGTCTGTTTTTGGCTGATGCCCGGTTCCTTACCTCGACCGTCGGGACAACAGGAGCCGGTTTCTTCCGCACTAGAGCGGACTTCGGAGTCAATCAGCCAGCGAGACCCCTGGTTGTAAATGCGGACATTGTATGTAGTACAGCAGGGAACTGTCCTGACGGTGACGGGCGAACAGCTTTACCTGCGGCGGGGGGAACACCGGCGGTTGGTGGGGCAACTCCCCCTGTTAGATGCCGTACTGTTACTGGGAATGGTGCAGGTCACGACTCAGGCGGTGCGGGCGTGTTTGCGGCATAACATTCCTTTGGCCTATCTCTCTCGCAGTGGTTGGTGTCACGGGCGGACATGGCCGGTCGGGTGGGGGGAGAGGGGGTGTTATGAGGCACAACGGCAGGTCTCTCCGGCATGGCAGGTGAGGATGGCGGCAACGATGGTGCGGGCGAAAATTCGGAATTGTCGGACAGTATTATTACGTCATTACCGACGCTATAGCTATGGTGACGGGGAACGGGTGATTGATTCTTTGCAATGGCTGGCGGAACGGGTAGGGCAGTGTCAAACCTTAGACCAAGTGCGCGGTATGGAAGGGGCGGCGGCGGCCATTTATTTCCCAGCGTTGGGGGAATGTGTACGGGGCGAGGGGTTTATCTTTCTTGGACGTTCCCGGCGACCCCCAACCAATCCGATGAATGCTCTGCTGAGTTTTGGGTATCAGGTGTTATGGAGTCATTTATTGTTACTGGTGGAATTGCACGGGCTTGACCCCAGGCTGGGGACATTGCACACGGATCATCATGGACATTGTGCGTTAGTTTCAGATTTAATCGAGGAGTTTCGTGCCCCTTTTATTGATAGTCTCGTGCTGAGTTTAATTAATACGAAAGCGATCCAAGCGGAACGAGATTTTGAATATCGGGATGGGGGCTGTTTTTTGCATGAGGGGGGGCGACGAATTTTCTTACAAGCATGGATTCGGCGGATGGAAACCAAGATGGGGCAGGGGTTGCGCTGGGATGTATTGAGCCAACAGGTCAAGCGGTATCGGCAGGCGGTTTTAGATAGCGATTATATCTACACGCCCTATCAAATTGATTGAGGATGGAACGGCTGATTGTGGTGAGCTATGACATTCCCTGCAATCGCCGCCGAAGGAAGGTGGCGGAATTATTAAACGGTTATGGTCAACGGGTACAATACAGCGTGTTTGAATGCCAGTTATCCCCAGCCCAATTATTGGAATTACAAAAGCGATTGCGACGACGGGTGAACTTGACAGAAGATAGTGTGCGTTTTTATCCTATTCCACCCTATGTTCTGGGGCAAATTGTCGTTTGGGGAGGTCAGCCCTTAACTGAACCACCGGGGTCAACGGTTGTTTAATTGAGAGCCATGTTCCCAGTAGGGCAATCATTCGTAGCCCCAAGTGACCAGTACGATGCTTTCCAGTTGGGTTAAAGAGGACTGCTATAGCAATCATCAGGGCACCTCTAAAAATTGGTAATTAGCGGT
>JAUQVQ010000062.1:0-7299 GCA_039794725.1 Gloeomargarita sp. HHBFW_bins_162 | reverse complement strand
AACCGATCCTGCTCCCCCCAAATCAACAACACGGGAACCGTCAACGCCGCCAACAATGGAGCCACCCTGGGGGCATACCCCGGACGACTACTGGCCTGCGCCATGCGGCACAAGGTTAAGCCTGCCCACCGTTCCTGCGCCGGTCGTGCAAACATCTGCACCAATTCGCTATTGACTGCTTCGGGACTTTGATATACCTGGGAACGGCACACCCAGCGAATCACCCCCGGTTGCCGCAGGACATAGAACAGGGGTAACGTCACCACCGGAATCAACAGGCGTTCCAGCCCCCCCAGCCAGGCCGGTTGCACGGTCGGTCGCCCCTCCGGCAAACTCACCAGCACCAGCCCCCGCACCATCTCCGGGTGCGCCACCGCCGCCGTTAAGGCCACCAACGCCCCCAGGGAATGCCCCACCAACGCCACCGGCTGACCGATAAAGGTGCGCCAAAATTCATAAACCTGCGCCGTCCACAACCGCACCCCGTACTGCGCCTGCGCCTTTTGGGAATCCCCAAACCCCAACAAATCCAAGGCATACACCGGATGATGTTCCCCCAAAACCGGCACATTGTACCGCCAATGGTCTAACGCTGCCCCAAACCCATGCACGAACAGCAAAGGCATCCCCTGGGTTTGACTGCCCTGATAGCAGTACCGCACCCGATAGCCCCGCCAAAACCAGTAGCGTTGCTGTTTCACGACACGCACAGGTGGGGGTTGACCCGCTCGCAAACCTCCGGGTTATACAAACGCAAATAGTTCCAATAATTGCCAAACACCTGCCGGACGTAATCCTGGGTTTCCGGGAAGGGAATCCGCTCCACAAACCCATCCCAATCGCCGCTCCCCAAGCGTTTTACCCACGCATCCACATTCCCCGGCCCGGCGTTGTAACTTGCGACGGCCAACATCGCATTCTGGTTGTACAGGCCATCGGTGTACTGCAAAAACCACGTCCCCGCCAGCAAATTGTCCTGCGGTTGGGTGAGTTGGAAGGGAGGGCGTTTTAATTTCCCGGCAATCCAATCCCCCGTCTCCGGCAACACCTGCATCAACCCCACCGCCCCCGCGCTGGAGGTGATCCCCGGCTCAAAGCGAGATTCCTGGCGAATGAGAGCCGTGACCAATAAAGGATTTAACCCGTACTGTGCCGCCGCTTCCGGGACACTCGGCCAAAACGCCAAGGGGTAAAGGGCTTGCCAATAGGCCGGTTCCCGTTGAATTTGGGCGTACTGCTGTTGGTCTGCTTCTGTTTGTACCCGGCGTTCGAGGGTAGCCAGCATGAATAAACCGTCTAAGCGTTCCCCGACCTCCACCCGCATCAATCCATCCGTGAGTTGGTCGGCCAAAGTGGGCTGTTGCCGCTCCTGAAATTCCAACTGCCATTGCTCCCAGGCATCCTGATACTCTCCCAAACGGTAGAGTTCTTGCAGGGTGGGGGAACCGCTGAGTAGGGTTAACATTGCCCGTTGCGTTTGTACCTTGGGTTGCAGTTGCAATACGCCCGTAAAGTCCCCCACCGGCCAGCCCAAACGCACCGCCGACCGCCACGCATAGTAGGAATCGGGGTACTGGTTCACCACCTGGGTATAGGCGGCCTTGGCTCGCTCCGGTTGCCCCAACTGCCGTGCCCATTCCCCCAACCAAAACCCTGCCTTGGGAGCCACCGGACTGTGGGAGCCGTGTTCGAGAATCCCCTCGGCGTAGTGCATGGCCTGGCGGAGATTGCCCCGTTGCTGCTCCTCTTGAGCCAGTTCCCACCGCAGATTGGCCGCCGCCTGGGTCTGGGCATAACGGGAGAGGAGTTCCGTGCGGGTTTGGCTCACCCGTTGGGTCTGACCGGCCTGTTGCCACAGCGGTAACCGCTCCCACAGGATGCGGGCCGCCCGTTCGTTGTCCCGTTGTTGCAACTGCTGAAAATACTGATCCCGTTGCGGCGGGGGAGCCAGCACCGAGAGCTGGTGCAAGGCTAAAACCCCCTGGGGCGTTTCGCTGTACTGCCGCAGTAAATCCTGGTAATAGCCCACTGCTTCGGTGGTTCGACCGCCCAACTGATGCCCCCGAGCCACCCGGTAGAGATGTTCCGCCGTCAGTGGGGCAAACAGGTAGGCGCGTCCGGCTTTCAGGTAACTTTGTTTTTCCCAATAGGCAAACCCAATCGCCTGCCATTCGTCCGGGGTAAGTTGACTGCGGTGTAAATGGGTCAGCCGGTCAAGATAAATGGTCAAATTCGGCAGGTGTAATCCGTGACGGGCGAGATGCAGGAGTAAATGCCGGTCGTTGGGTTGGGATGCCAATTCTTTTTGAACCAGGGCGACCACTTGGGGATGGGCAGGATACCGTTCCATCGCTTCCTGGGTGCGTCCCAAGGCAATCAAGGCTTCGGCGGCTAATTCTTGGTCGGGGTAATGTTCGATAATTTTTTGCCACCGGGTCTGTGCCGCTGATAGGTTGCCTTTTTTCTGGTACGCCCGTGCCTGTTGCCACAGGATTTGCGCCGTCAACAGGGGATATTCCTGCTCCAAATCGGTGAGTAAATTCAACGCCGTCTTGGGGTCACCCTGCGCCAGCGAATCCACCGCCAGGAGATACTTGGCTCGATGCCGTTCGACCCCTGTTCCTTTGGCCGTTAAATGGGTCAATGCCTTCTGCCGCGCCGGGGGGGACTTTTGTACCAAAGGGGTTAATGCGCCCAACTCCGGGGTTGGGGTACGTTGCGGCACAGGAGTCGGGGTACGTCTGGTTGACCATACCATGCTCCCAATACCCATCAGAGCAACTACGCCCACTGCCATACTCACATACTTGCGTTGCATTGCCCTATGCCTCACCCATCATTCCTGCATCTGATTCCACCCGTAGGTATGAATACTCAAATCAATACCTGTCAGTGATTTGGAGACGAACGTTGGACACAATTATACTGGCAATATCCTAACACGGCAGTTCAACCCGCCGGATATTGCTGGCTAATGGACACTTAGCGGGTAAAGAATTTTTTCGTGAGAACCTAGCGATTACGGATAGAGACGCAGGCTATGCCCTTGCGACCATCATTGCAAACTCAAAAGAAATAAGGCGTCCCACTGCAAATAATTGATTGCACCCTCTACAAATCATCATCGTCAAAGTTGCTGGAATTGTCTAGTTCGACATCAGAATCACTCGGACGAGACCGCCGGGGGGGATATTGGGGACGGGGACGACGGGGACGAGGAGGTGGCGTGGGTTCCTGACGCTCCGGTGCGGTGGTAATGATGGCCGTTTCCCGCTCATTCTCATCATTGTCCCATTCCCGGTAGGTCGGCTGCGATTCCCCGCGCATCCGGGCACGGGGGGGTTGGGGCAACTCGGCTTCCCATTCATCCACCGGGTCGAGTACCACTTCACTGCGGCGGCGACGACTGGAACGCCGGGGAGCTTCCTCGTATTC
Source organism: Gloeomargarita sp. HHBFW_bins_162 (assembly GCA_039794725.1). Taxonomy (GTDB): domain Bacteria; phylum Cyanobacteriota; class Cyanobacteriia; order Gloeomargaritales; family Gloeomargaritaceae; genus Gloeomargarita. The sequence goes on along the minus strand of JAUQVQ010000062.1, from coordinate 3,864 downwards.
ATGATCCCGGTAGGATTCCGCATCCCGATAGTTCGGCGGCGTGTAACTGTCTCTGGGGCGACGGGGGGGCATTTCCCGGGGGCGGGTCGGCGGATTTTTGCCCCGTAAAACCAAATTTTCCCAGGTCAGGGCGATCAAGGCGCCCACCACCAACACCTGCTGGAAAATGAGGCCGAAATTCAACGTACTAAAATCAATAATCAGAATCAGGCCGCTGATCAGGGCAATAATGGCGTAAACAATATCCGCATCCCGCCGCAAGGCAGGTCGCAACCGCCCCAAAAAGAAGAGGAAAACGCCACCTAAAATCAAAACAATGCCGAGAAATACCGGGGCGGGAAAACCAGTACCCACAGAGAACTCCTTCCTGAACTAACAATGGTGGCCGACCACACGTACCCCTATTCTAAAGGGCATTTTCTAGGACGACCGCCGAATTTTGTCTTTTTGGCTGACAAAGAGCAACGCTACTGTCGTCGGAATGACCACAATCAACGTCCCGGCCAGCAAGCTGTACAAAAAGTTTGTCAACGATGGAGTCATGATTGCCCAGAAAAGTTGAGTTTCCTATCTATTTTAACCGAATCCGGCTCGGACTACGAAACCAAACGACCATTCGGCAAACGGGCACCCTTAAAATTCGCCCCGCCCACCTGCTGGGTTAACCGTGCCCCCCGCAAATCCGCTTCGCTCAGGTCGGCTCCATCAAGTAACACGTCCATCAAATCCGCCTGGGTCAACACCGCCCGGCTGAGATTGGCGCCCCGCAGGTCGGCTTGGTGGAAATTTACCCCGGTCAATTCCCGCCGACTCAGATCCACCCCCTGCAAATTGCATCCCGATAGGTCACAGCGGTACATTTTGGCGTCCGTCAGCACCGTCATGCGCAAATCGGTACCGGCGAGATTCACCCCCACCAAATTGGCGTTGCTAAAATTCGTCCCCCACAGTTGCGCCCCCCGCAGGTCGGCTCCCGGCAATACGGCACCGCTCAGGTTCGCCCGGGTGAAATTGACACAGCGCACGTCCGCATCGGTCAAATCCGCATCCGTCAACACCGCTAAGCTTAAATCCGTCCAACTCTCGCCCCCACTCAAGTCCGCCCCCTGGAGCTTGGCTCGGTTCAACATGGCCGCACTCAAACAGGCTTGGCGTAAACACACCCGCCCCAATTCCGCCGCCGTCAAGTCCGCCCGGATCAGATTCGCCCCGGTTAAATCCGCCCGATACAAATCCGCCCGAGTCAGGTTCGCTCCCGCCAAATCCGCTCCCCGTAGATTCGCCTGGGTCAAACTCACGCCGCTCAATTCCCCCTGGGTCAGCACCGTCGCTTCCAGGTTCGCTTCGCCCAAATCCGCCCCCGCCAACTGCACCCGTGCCAGGTACGCCCCCTGCATATCCACCGCCCGCAGGTTACACCCGGATAAAATGGCGCCGCTCAAACTCGCCCGCCGCAAATTTGCATAGGCAAGGTCAGCTTCCGTGAGATTGGCGCCGTCCAACTGCGCCCGGAACAAACTGGCGCCGGTGAGATTAGCCTCCAGCAAATTGGCACCCCGCAGGTCGGCTTCGCTCAGGTTTGCGTGTTTCAAATTCACCCGTACCAATTCCCCGTGCCGCAGGTTGGCTTGGGATAAATTCACCCCCACCATCTGGCTGTAGCAAAGATAGGTTCCCTGGAGATTGGCACGAGCCAGAAATGCTTCGTTTAACACGGCTCCTTCCAACATTTGTCCGGCTAATTCCACCTGCGGAAATGACCGTTCCCCGCTGTTGTAGGTATCCCGCAATTCGGAAGGGCTAGGCATAATAGAGGCAGTTAATCGGTGTACGCCAGACACCTGGGGAAGTGGGTTCGGGGCAAAAATTCTGAGGAGGAGATGGTGGATTGAGGTGTCCTATGTCTATCATGCCCGGAAACCCCCACATTTGGCAGTATGGACAGCAACTTTTTGGATGGTGTCTGCTTTGGGGGGGGTTAACGTTTGCGCCGCTGAGCCTGGCCGCCGAACGGATTGACCTGCTGGTTGGGGACAGCACCTGGACGGTAACCATGACCGATGTGGTCACCTGGGTCAGTTCCGGCACCCCCCAGGGCAGTTTAACGCCGTTAGCCCAGGTGTTGGCTCCTCCGGCTTTGGCCGAATTGCGCCATTGGTTAACCCAGCCGGTACCCCTGCCCCCCGCCCAACGGCAACGGTTATTACATACAGAAGCGGGCAGTCAGGTGTTCCAACGGTTGGGGCAATTTCTCGTCCCACCCGACCCCCAGGCTCTCAAACAGGCGTTTACGCTGGTTCTGCATCACCAAAAACCTCTGACGGCGTTGCAGGTGTTGCAGGCATTCCCGGCGGAAACCGTAACGATTGATGCCCTGGCGGTGGCCAATGTGTTAGTGAGCCTGCAAACCCACCAACAGCAAACCACCCAGGCCGTCAATAGCCTACCCCTGCTACCTCCTACGGGGGTGCCCCGGAAATTGACCGGGACATCCTGGCGAGAGCATCTTTTGATATTTACCCCGCCGGAGCGACCCCAACGGGCGTTGAAGGTGAATCTGCTCATCCCCAACGGTGTGCAGCGGGTGCCTGTGGTACTGCTCAGTCATGGCATCGGGCAAACCGGGCGCAGTCTTTTGTACGTGGGGGAATATCTCGCCAGTCAGGGCATGGCCGCCGCCGTCATTACCCACCCCGCCCAAAGTGGCTTGAGTGAATTTAGTGAACGCCCCCACGACATCCGGCACGTGTTGGATTATCTGGCGCAACAGCCGCAAGCACAACGGCTACACCGGGAACGGGTCGGCGTACTGGGGCATTCCTTCGGGGGATACACCGCTCTGGTTGCCGCCGGTGCCCAACCCCAACGCTCCGAATTAGCCCGGCAATGCCAGCAGGAGTTGGCCGTGTTAAATCTCTCGCTCGTGTTGCTCCAATGCCGCGCCCTGGAACTCAACCCCTGGCCGGTGGTGCACCCCGACCCTCGGATTCGGGCGGTCGTGGCGATTAACCCGGCAATTGGGGGCATTCTCGGCGCATCGGGGTTAAGCTCTGTGCGTGTCCCCGTTCTGCTCATCGGCGGGGGCAACGATTGGGTCACGCCGGTACTGTCGGAGCAAATTCAGCCCTTTCGAGGTCTGCGAGGCCAACCGCATTACCTGGTCATCCTGCCAACGGCGCAACACATTGACGGTTTGGATGAACTCCGGCAATTTTCTCCTCCCCGCCTGCCGCCTATTCCTCAGGCTCTGGCGCACCTGAGTTGGGAATTTTTCCGCACCCACTTATTGCCCCACTCCGTACCGCTGACTCCTGAGCGTCTGCGCCAACCCACCCTGCCCCTGCGAGTGCAGACCGCTCCCCCTTGAGCAGTACCTGAATTTACCCAAGGGCACCTTTATAGAGCAGTCCTTTTTGTATGTGAAACAAGGGTCGCAGGGTGTAGCCCCGTTTTGGCTTTCTCCCCTCTCCCTTGATGGGTGAGGGGTCGGGGGTGAGGGTGAATATAGCCATCCCTTTTGAATTGGCAACAAGGGTCGCAGGGTGTAGCCCCGTTTTGGTTTTCTCCCCTTTCCTTTGATGGGTGAGGGGCAGGGGGTGAGGGTGAATATAACCATCCCTTTTGAATTGGCAACAAGGGTCGCAGGGCGTAGCCCCCGTATTTGGTTCTTTCTTTCTTCTTTGTTCTCGAATCTTTTAGGATTGCTATATGAATCATGCAAGAGGTCTAATTTTTAGAGGGAAATCCCAGGGCAACGCCCCGTCATAGGTTGGCGATCACCCACGCCCGTTTTCTACAAAACTTTACTTTTTTGGCACAATAGGGGTGACTCTATCACGCTGAAATAGGGTAATGACTTCCTCC
>JAUQVQ010000061.1:0-7311 GCA_039794725.1 Gloeomargarita sp. HHBFW_bins_162 | reverse complement strand
AATCCTTAATCGCCGCCGGGATCACCTCTTTACCAAAATCCGTGCGGTTGGGGTCTTCCTGCAATAGTTTTTTGAGAATATCTTTATTAAACACATAAATACCCATCGAAGCGATGTAGGGTTTGCGCTGCGCCTCCTCCGGGGATAACCCCAACGTCGTTGTATCCACCCGCATTTCCCGCAGAGCCTCGCCCTTGGGCTTTTCCCGGAACGCCACCACCCGCCCCGTTTCGTCAATTTTCATCAACCCAAATGCCGAAGCCGGTTTTTCTTCCACCGGAATCACCGATAGGGTAATATCGGCGCCGGTTTGCTGGTGACGGGCAATAAATTCACGATAGTCCATCCGGTACAGATGATCCCCCGACAAAATCAAGTAATGATCCACATCCCAGGTTTCAAACAGCCACATGTACTGACGCACCGCATCCGCCGTCCCCTGGAACCAGCCCGGATTATCCGGAGTTTGCTGGGCAGCCAACACCTCCACAAACCCATCCACAAACCCGGAAAACGCATACGCCCGGTTGATATGCCGGTTCAAGGATGCCGAATTAAACTGGGTCAAAACGTAAATTTTGTGAATCTCTGAATTGATGCAATTGCTCACGGGAATATCAATCAACCGATACTTACCGGCTAGGGGCACCGCCGGTTTTGCCCGTAACTTGGTCAAGGGGTAGAGCCGAGTTCCTGCACCGCCGCCCAAAATTATCCCCAAAACCCGCTTCATGCTCTTTGCCTCCCCCCTTGCGGTTGTCAGTACCAGTGTCCCCTGAGATGGCACCCCTGACAAGAGTACCTGTTCCTGTTTTAGCACGGATTAGCGGGAAAAATTTATGGGGGTTCCCGGTTCACCCAAACGCAGATAGAGGAGAATCGGCAGTAAAATTAACCCCATTAAAACCACCGATAAAGCCGCTCCCAACGGCCAATCTAAAGTTTTCAGAAATTGATTTTGCACCAAATTGCCCACCATCAAACTCTTAGCTCCACCCAAAATGTCCGGGGTAACAAACGCCCCCACCGCCGGAATAAATACCAACAAACACCCTACACTAATTCCCCGCCCACTCAACGGCAACAAAACCCGCACCAGAATTTGCCAGAAATTTGCCCCCAAATCCTGCGCCGCTAAAACCAAATTAAAATCAAACTTTTCCAATGTACTATACAAGGGCAAAATCATAAACGGCAGATACCCATACACTAACCCAATCCAGACCGCAAAAGGCGTAAATAAAAGGTTTAACGGTTCGGAAATGATGCCCAATCCCATTAACACCGAATTAATCACCCCCCGTTGTCCCAACAGCACCATCCAGGCGTAGGTACGGACTAAAAAATTCGTCCAAAAGGGGATAATAACCAGGAGTAAAAACACCGTGCGCCACGGGCGGGGTTGCGTCACCAACCACAGAGCCAGGGGATAACCCACCAGCAAACAGACCAGCGTTGTCCCCAAAGCTAACGCCACCGAACGAAGCAGAATTTCCCCATAAGTGGGATTGAGTAAACGGGCATAATTTTCCCCCGTCCACTGCCATAGAACATTCCCGTAGCCCTGATGGGTTAAGAAACTGTAAACAACTAACACCCCCAAGGGCAACACGAAAAATACCCCCAGCCATAGGACAGGCAGGAAAAGAAACCCCCGCCACACCCACCAGGATTGATTCATCGGGGAATCCCCGTATGGAGAGCCATAGGAACTTACGGTTAGAACCTGGTCTTTTCAGGATAACCTAGGCCACTACCGGGGTGACATACCGTTGCACCATTGCCCGTAATTGTTCCGGGGTCGCCGGTTTTTCCAGCACCTCGTTGGCTCCCGCTAAACGTGCCCGTGCCCGGTCTAAAATACCCCCATTCGCCGTCAACAGGACAATCGGCGTATCTTTGAGAATGGGAGATTTACGGAGCAAGGCGCAAACTTCCAAACCATTGACCTGCGGAAATAACCAGTCCAGGAAAATCACAGCCGGGCGAGTTTTAATGAGGGTGCCCAACCCCCGCAACGGGTCTTCGATGGTCACCAGATTAAATTCATCCCCCAGGGCAGTCACGACATTTTGTAAACAGGCCGGGCTATCATCCACGCAGGCCACCACTGGCTTGGGAGCCGTTTCAGGTTCCGCCGGGAGCACCGGAGCCAAGTCTGGCAAGGCTTGCAGACGGAAATAGCCCTCCCGCACCAACGCCAACAGAGACTGCCCCACCATCGGTAACGGGGCTCCCGTCTCCACCGCCAAATCCCAGAAGGTGTGTTGCCCATCACACAAGCGGGACAGGGTGAGAAACGATTGGGCATTCACCCGCTGTTCCAGACGGCGTTTTTCGATAAATTCGGGAGCCATATCCGGTGACGTTGCCCGCAGACCCACCTGTTGCCACTTCTGCCAGAGTTGCTCCGCTTTCTGCCACTCCTCCGTGACCACCAACAGCACCAACTCTCCCGGCAAACGGGCTTCCCCGTCCCAATAACCCCGCACCTGCCCGACGCCCATCTGCGCCAAGGTCGCCACCTGCGCCAAACCAAATAAAACCTCCGTTACCCCGGCGCGAATTACCTGCTGTGCCTGCTCCCGGCTAATTTGTCCGGCCTCCACCGCCTGGATCAACACCTCGTATTCCCACGCCCGCTCCGGCGACCCCTGAATATCCCGCAATTCCAGGGCCAATTTCCCCGTCAACCGCCGCCACCGCCGATACCGATGCTCCCCCCCGGTGGCAAACAAAAGACGCCCCCCCAGGAAAAACAACGACCACCGCTGGCGACTATCCCCCACCTGTAATTCCCCGGATAACTGGTTGGCTTGCACCTTGCGCCACACCGCTGGCAACTGGGTTACGGGAAAGGCTTGTCCTGCCATGCTCTGCACCTCAATTAAACTACGTACTTCTACGTGACTACCTGTATACATAGTAACGACTCCTTTACAAAATTGCAACACTCCTTAATTTTTAACCTTACCAACGAATGTATAACCAGTTTATCCGCTCCAGGCAGGATTTGTAAACCCCTTTGTACTGCCCTTATAGCTGGGTATAATCTTTATATTAATAGTATTTTTAGCTTATTTTATACTAACAAAAGCCAAGAAAAATCATCCCTATTACGTATCCCAACTCTCGGTTACACCCGGATTTCAGCAAACACACTTAAGTATTTCCCCGTATACGGAGAAAAAGGATCGGTCACCGAGGGGTACAAATCTTAAATCTTTCTAATGGTCATCCGTGTATTTACTTATCTTACGTGATGTGATTCGGTTGAGAATGGGTGCCGTCCCTGCCAATGCCAATTCTTAAGCAGATAAGAGACTCTGCACGCACAAATACTCCGTGTATTTACTTAAGGGAACCTCTATTTATTCAATCGGGCAAAGAATCCCTTAGTTAGAATCCAGAGATTACACAGAACCAGAGACGGGGGCTACGCCCCTGCGACCGCAATTATGAATAAATAGAGGTTCCCTCTATTTATTCAAACGGGCAGAGAATTTCTGAGTGAGAATGCAGAGATTACGGAGAACCAGAGGCGGGGGGTGCCCCCCTGCGACCGCTAATCATGAATTAATAGAGGTTCCCTTTATTCAATCGGGCAAAGAATCCCTTAGTTAGAATCCAGAAATTACGGAGAACCAGAGACGGGGGCTGTGCCCCTGCGACCCTTGTTGCCAATTCAAAAGGGATGGCTCTAGTGATTATCGGTGACTAGAGGGGGGTACCTCCCGACGCTGATTCTATGGTTATCTTGCTGAGAATTTGAATACGAAGGTTCCGATTGAAAATCTAGGGATTACAGCCGGGGTTGATGAATTTGAATTTTCACCAAAACCACGGTGATGTTGTCGTGACCGTTGAGTTCATTCCCCAAATCAATCAACTGACGGGCGGCGGCTTGCAGATGGATCAATCCCGTTTGGGGTAACAGCAACGGCCGGATGTATTGCTGCCAGTGACTTTCCACCAAACCATTGTCCGAAAGGCCGTCGGAACACAGAAGTAAGACCGTATCTTCCGACACCGTGAAATAATGCACATCCAATTCGAGGGTCTGTTCGTGGCGAGGCCCCAGGGCTTGGGTGAGTTGGTAGGCATCCGGGCGACTGTAGGCAATGGCCGGGTCGGTGCCCCGTTGAATTTCCCACTGCCCCACCTCGTGATCCAAGGTAATCTGTTTTAGCCCCTCCGACTGGGTAATCCGATAAACCCGACTGTCCCCCACATGGGTCACGGCCACTTGGTTGTCCTGCACCAATACGACCACCAGGGTCGTCCCCATCCGCCCCTTGCCCCGCCGGTATTCCTCTTCATTGCGCAGATAAATAGCTTGGTTGGCCACCCCTACCCCCGCTTGGATGACATCCGGCCCTGGCAATTCTCCTTCGGTCCAATGTTCCAGAAGATAACCGGCTAACTTGTGGGTCGCCAACTGACTGGCCTCATCCCCGCCCGCATGACCACCCATGCCATCACAAAGTACATACAAGCCCTTCGCCTGCACCACTTCCCCTTGAGGACTAAGGCGACGATTGATCACCGTATGAGCATAGAAATAGTCCTGGTTATACTCCCGTTGGCACCCGACATCCGTAAGACCGGCAACTTCTAAATTCACCAGCCGCAAGGGGGCTTGGGTGGGTAAGGAATCAGAGACCGGGGGGGCAGTTTCCATAAACGTACTCAATCCTGCTGTAGCAAAAAGGTTACCTTGTCTTCCTTACCGAGCGCAATCCAATCTCCCGCGTGGAGAGGACACCGTTCCCCAGGCCGCAGGCGTTGCCCGTTAATATACGTGCCGTTGGTACTGCCCATGTCTTCAATCGCCACCTGGGCACCTTGCACAATCAACCGGGCATGAATTCGGGACACGACATCGGCATCAGGGAACCCCGCCACATTAATATCCGGGGGTAAATGGTCATTGGGTTTGCCCACCAACAATACGTTCTGGTGAAGCGGGATGTGCACCACGGTACCGGTACGAACGTGAACTAAACGGGGGTGGTGTGCCTGTACTTTGGCGACGGAATCGGGTTGCGTCGGTTGGGACATGATCACAAGGTACTTAGATGCAAATAGCAGTGCTAATTATTTCTTGATTTTAATCTATACTCTCGTCTAAATACAGCCTGGTGTCACAATTATTCTTGTTCACGAGCGGGAAACACGATCCGAAACAGGGTCTGTCCCTGCCCACTCTCGGCGGTAATAGTTGCCCCCAAATGCGCCACCAAGCGTTGCACCAAGGCTAAGCCCAACCCCATTCCCCCCTGTTGCCAGGGGTCGCTCCGAGGCACTCGGTAAAAGCGTTCAAAAATCAGTTTTAATTCCTGGGGCGGAATTTCTACCCCCGTATTGATGACTTCCAACTGCCAGTGCTGGGGCAGTTTGCGGGTTGTCAGACTGACGGTGCCGCCGCTGGGGGTATATTTCAGGGCGTTGGTGAGTAATTCGGTGATAATCCGCTCCAAACTGAATAAATGCACCGCCACCTGGGGTAAATCCGGGTCGAGGGTGTAGGTCAGGTGGAGACCCTGTTGTTCGGCTTGCGCCTGAAACCGGCTGATCAGCCCCGGTACCCACTGGTGGACATCCAGGGTCACTCGGGGGAGCGGTTGCTGGGTCGTATCCAACTGGCGCAGATAGAGTAAATCCTGGATTAATTGCGCTTCCCGTTGGTACTCCTGTTCCAGAATCTCCAGATATTGCAATAGTTTGGCTGTTTTAGCCGCCGTGATATTCCCCTTGCGCAGGGCTAACCCCAACATTTTTAGGGCTAATTTCATATTCGATAGGGGTGTGCGCAATTCGTGGGAGACGGTGCTCAAAAAATCATCCTTGAGCCGGTGCAATTGCTCCAATTCCAGCACCTGTGCCCGGGACTGCTGATACAAACGGGCTTGGCGGATGGCAATGGCACACTGGTTGGCCACCTGGGGCACTAAATCCGCTTGAACACCCTGGCGAGGGCGGGTCAAGGCCACCCCCAACTCCCCGATCACCCCCTGGTCATCCATAATCGGCGCAATCAGCATTTGTCCCCCCGCCACCCGAAACTGGGCATAGACCGGGGGGAGCAGTTCTATCGGTGGGTAATTCCACACTTCGCCGTCGAGCAAACGTTGGTACAATTCCCGGTGATGGCTGAGGTGAATCTGGGTGCCGACGGTCGTGGGAAGATTGGGGTTTGCCAAATACTCGTAGGCAATCATCGCCTGGATTTGCGCCTCGTCGTACAAAGTCACCCAGCAGTAGTCCGCCCCTAGCGTTTGCCCGAGACAATCTAAAGCGGTACGGAAAATTTGCCCCTCATCCAAACTGCGCCGCACCTGTTCGGTGACCGTATGGAGCACCTGCGCCGCTGACAGAGCTTGCCGGACTTCCGCCGTACGTTCCGCCACCTGCATTTCCAACGTACTGTTCAACGTGCGTAACTGCTGTACCAACTGGGCTTGGTCAATGCCGATCCCCAACTGCAAGGCCAACTGCTCCACCAACTGCCGTTCCCCTGCCTGCCACCCCCGCCCCCGCAAACCGTCCCCCACCACCAACATGCCCCACAGGTGCTCCCCCTGAAAAATAGGGGTAACCAAGACAGACCCCACCCCCACCTGCTGTAACTGGCGCAACCAATCCACCTCCCAAGGGCTTTGGGTCAGATCGGCAATCGCCACCACCTGCCCCTGGCGCAACGTTTGGATGTCACTGCCCCCCTCAAATTGCCACCGTTGCCCCAAGAGTGAACGACTGGTCGTGGCCACCGACTCATGCACCACTTCCCCCCACTCGTCCCGCACAAACCGACAGACAAACACCCGCTCCACCTGCAAACACAGGCGAATTTCCGTCACTGCCGTTTGCAGAACCGTACCCAACTCCAACGACCGATGAATGCGACTAGCGACTTGACGCACCAGATGTTCCCGTTGTACCTGCTCCCGCAACGAATCCTCCAACTGGCGATGGCGATTCACCTCCCGAAACGTGACCACCAACCCCGGCTGTTCCCCCCCCAACGGCGCAATGGTCGCCGACAAATAATCCAACCCATCCGGGCGCACCAACCGAGTATCCCGCGGCAACCCCGTACTCACCCCTTCGCGCAACACCTGGTGCATCAGTTCCTCCAACAAACGGTCGTGTTGGGGATGCGACAAACACAACACCTGGGGCAAAAACCGTCCCTGCGCCCTATCCAGAGTCACCCCGGTCAACTGCACCGCCATCCGATTCATGAACGTCACCCGCCCCTCGGCATCCGTGACAATCACCCCGTCTCCCAAACTATTGAGAACACTCACC
>JAUQVQ010000060.1:0-7387 GCA_039794725.1 Gloeomargarita sp. HHBFW_bins_162 | reverse complement strand
TGCCGAAATCAAAAAATTAGGCGACCAGTACACCCGCTTTCTCGACCCCCAAGAATTTCAAGCCCTCGCCAACCAAACCGCCGGGGAATTTTCCGGGATCGGGGTACGCCTGAAACTGGATGAGTCCGGCGAAGAAAAACGCATTGTCATCGCCGACGTGGTGGACAATTCCCCTGCCGCCCAAGCCGGGATGCGTCCGGGCGATGAATTGGTCTCTGTGGCCGGTCGCAGTGCCAAAGGCATGACCCTGGAAGATGCCAGCAAACTGATCCGCGGCCCGGTGGGCACCACCCTGCGCTTAGAACTGCGCCGCCCCGGCACTGCGGGAACCATTCCCCTGCAGGTCACCCGCGCCTGGATTGAAACCAAAATTGTGGACTACGCCCTCAAACGGGAACAGGGACGGGCAATTGGGTTAATCCGGCTCCAAGGCTTCAACGCCCACGCCACCGAACAGATGCGGCGAGCCATCCAGGATTTGCAACGCCAGGGAGCGCAAGCCTACATTCTGGATTTGCGGGGCAATCCGGGGGGTCTGCTCAGTTCCAGCATTGAAATTACCCGCATGTGGCTGAATGAAGGACGCATTGTCAGCACCGTAGGTCGCCAAGGGGAACGGGAAGTGTTTAATGCCAACGGCACCGCCTTCGCCCGGGAACCCCTGGCCATCTTGGTAGATCACCAGTCCGCCAGTGCCAGTGAAATCGTCGCCGGTGCCCTGCAAGACCACAAACGGGCGGTGGTGGTGGGCAGTCAGACTTTTGGTAAAGCCCTGGTGCAGTCGGTGCATCGGCTCAGTGACGGTTCCGGGTTAGCCGTCACCATCGCCCACTACTTCACCCCTTCTGGGCGGGACATCGCCCGCAAGGGCATCAGCCCCAACGTCCCCGTCGAGGTGACCCGTGCCCAACGGCAATCCCTCGCCCAACGCCCCGCCGACACGACAATCGGTCGTGACCCCGCCTACGCCCGAGCGGTGGAATTACTCACCAAAACGGCCACCACCCCGCCCCCCCGCCCGACCGCTAACCAGAGTCGCACCCCGCAAACGCCAGGGCGCAACGACGGCTAGGCTTTGCTAAACTCCAACCCCATATCCCGGGCGTACCGTTCCATAAACCGCATAAACCGGTCCCACTCCTCCGGCGAGCGCATGACGTAACGGGCTTCAATCGCCTGGGGTTTACCGTTGAGGAACCGAGCGTTCACATCCCGAGTCACCAATTCCCCCTCCTCATCCAGCAGATACATCCCGGTAATATCGCCAATACTGGCATCCGCCCGGTTAAACGCCCTGGGCTGGTCAAACCGAAAGCGGGCTGTCCCATTGCTCCCATCCTTCGCCCGGGTCAGATACACTTCGGGAACCGTTTCCTCATCCAACCCACGGATAAACTGAATCGCGGCCATACATACCTACACGTAACAGTGGGTCTAGCTTAGCGTGTGAGTCCGGGGTAAGACCACCAGATAGCGATCCGGTTCTTGGCCCCGACTCACCGTTTCCAAATCCGGGTACTGCTGAAACAGGGTATGCACCTGCCGCCGTTCCGCCGCCGACAGATGGGGAATCGCCACTTCCTGCTGGGTCGTCCGCACCTGTTCCGCCACCCGAGCGACCAAAGCCGCCAGTTCCTTTTCTCGTTTTGCCCGATAGCCCGCCAGTTCCAGAGTAAAGGGGAATTGTTCTTCCGGGGGCAAGTGCAAGTTTAAGTTAACATTTGCCAGATATTGTAATGCGTCCAAAACCGTACCCTGTGGCCCAAGCAATGCCTGGATATGCCGAGGGTCTTGGGTTTCAATGATTAACCACTGCCGCTGGGGGTCAATCGTTACCGGGACATTTACCCCAGTAAGTCTGAGAACTTCCTGGAGCCACGCCTGCCCCCGTGCCAACTGTTCTGCTGCCATCGCATCCGTACACAAAGACCTTTATCATTATGCCCCGGAGTGCTGGAAAACCTAGACCCAGGAAATCGTGACCCTGGTAATCCTAACCGAAAGATTCAAGAACATCCAGAATCCGACATCAGGGCAGGGTTCTGCGACCCTTGCAACTCCCAAAGCATTGCTATCAATCATCCTTATCATATCCGCAAGGACTTTAGGGAACCTCTATAAATTTGAGAGTTTCAATCAAAGAATGATATAATGAGTTTGTATATACGAATTGAGGATTAGTTCCATGAAGCCAAACTGTCCCAAATGCAACCATGCCCAGGTAGTCAAAAATGGATTCATCCGTGGACAACAACGATATAAATGTAAAAATTGCCACTACCAATTTACAACAACCAATCTCGACCGAGGTAAACCTCTCTGGATGAAACTGGAGGCTGTTTTACTCTATGTAAGCGGCTTGTCCATGAACGCAATTGCACAAATGTTAGATGTTTCAGCACAATCTATCCTCAACTGGATTCGGGATTTTGGTTTGGCCAACTATGAAAAACCTGCTCCCGATTCTGTCGTGGTTGTTGAACTGGATGAAATGTGGCATTTTATCGGGTCAAAAAAAACAAAGTTTGGGTCTGGAAGGCTTATGACCGTGATCATGGGCGACTTATTGACTGGGAATTGGGAGGTCGTAATCGTGAAACATTAAACCGATTACTTGAACGACTATCAGTGTGGGATGTCACTGTTTATTGTACTGATAATTATGAAGTCTATGACCAAGAATTAGCGCCACACCCCTCGGCTCATCATGTAGCAACAAAAACAGAAACGAAGAATAATGTCCTGCGGACACGCTTCGCTATGGAACGTAACAATTCAGATCACAGACATTGGCATGGCTACGCCACGCAGGCTATAGGGTGCTTTCGCAGAAGGAGTAAGATTATCTCTAAGTCTTTGCAGATGTTGGATATTACCATTGCTCTGTTTGCTAAGTTGAGGGTAAATGGCAACATTAATCTACTGCGTAATTGGCGGTTATCATTACTAACTTGAAACTCTCCTAAAAATTGCCAATGAGCGGTCGCAGGGGGCACCCCCACCTCTGGTTCTGCGTAATTTGGGCATTCTGGCCATCGGACTTCTCCTGACGCTCAATCAATAGAAGTGCCCTAATGCTCATCAGCCTGACACAACATTAGAGGGCACCTCTATAAATTATCAATCAGCGGTCGCAGGGGGCACCCCCGTCTTTGGTTCTCTGTAATTTCTGGATTCTGGCTCAAGGATTCTTTGTCCGATTGAATAAATAGAGGTTCCCTAGATGTCAAATGGGTTCTATAACCCTTGTTCTAAACTCAAAAGGGATTGTTATCGTGCTAAAGTGCCCAAATCATGAAGGACTATAGCAATCGTAAATGAGATCACAACAGAAGTGATGCCTCGTTCCCGTCTGCCCTCACCCCCTGCCCCTCTCCCAGAACGGGAGAGGGGAGAAAACCAAAACGGGGCTACGCCCTGTGACCCTTGTTTCACATGCAAAAAGGACTGCTATAGAGCAATCCTAAAAGGTTAAGAAACAAATAGGTTAAAGAACCAAAACCAAAATGCGGCTACACCCCTGCGACCCTTATTACACATTCAAAAGGAATTGCTATAGGAATTGATACAGGAAGCAAAGGCACCTCTAAAAATTGGTAATTAGAGGTCGCAGGGGGGCACCCCCCGCCTCTGGTTCTCTGTAATTTCTGGATTCTGGCTCAAGGATTCTTTGTCCGATTGAATAAATAGAGGTTCCCTAGATGTCAAATGGGTTCTATAACCCTTGTTCTAAACTCAAAAGGGATTGTTATCGTGCTAAAGTGCCCAAACCATGAAGGACTATAGCAATCATAAATGAAATCACAACAGAAGTGATGTCTCGTTCACGTCTGCCCTCACCCCCTGCCCCTCTCCCAGAACGGGAGAGGGGAGAAAACCAAAATGCGGCTACGCCCTGTGACCCTTGTTTCACATGCAAAAAGGACTGCTATAGAGCAATCCTGAAAGGTTAAGAAACAAATAGGTTAAAGAACCAAAACCAAAATGCGGCTACACCCCTGCGACCCTTATTACACATTCAAAAGGAATTGCTATAGGAATTGATACAGGAAACAAGGCATTTGATTTTGGGCACCTCTAAAAATTGGTAATTAGAGGTCGCAGGGGGGCACCCCCCGTCTTTGGTTCTCTGTAATCTCTGGATTCCAACTAAGAGATTTTTGGCTCGCTTGAATAAATAGAGGTGCCCTTTTGCGCAATCTGCAACACTACTTGCGCTAAACAAACAGCATCATGGGGTTGACTGTTCATACCGTTCATAGGCACTGACAATCCGCTGCACCAGGGGATGCCGCACCACGTCCGCCGCCGTCAGTTGGCAAAAGGCAATCCCCGGCACCCCCCGCAACACCTGCGCCGCTACGGTTAACCCGGAATCCTGCCGCCGGTCCAAATCCACCTGGGTCGTATCGCCGGTAATCACCATGCGCGAACCAAACCCCAACCGGGTCAACAACATTTTCATCTGCCCCGGCGTGGTGTTTTGCGCCTCATCCAGGATGATAAACGCCCGGTTCAACGTCCGCCCCCGCATATACGCCAAGGGAGCCACCTCGATCACCCCCCGTTCCAACAGTTGAGGAATCCGCACCGGGTCAAGCAAATCGTACAGAGCGTCGTACAGCGGTCGTAAATACGGACTGATTTTTTGTTGCACATCCCCCGGCAAGAACCCCAGCTTTTCCCCGGCTTCCACCGCCGGGCGAGTTAGGATCAACCGTTCACATTCCTGATGATGCAGAGCCTGCACCGCCAACACGGCGGCCAGATAGGTTTTCCCCGTCCCCGCCGGCCCGATCCCAAAGGTAATGTCATGGGTGCGAATCGCTTGGATATACTGCCATTGTCCTAACGTGCGGGCGCAGATTTCTTCTCCCCGGCGAGTGCGGGCGAGAATATCCCGGTGCATCTGCGTAATCAATTCTGGATTGGGAGCCGCCAAAACCGTATGCACATCCGCCGCCGTTACGGGTTGACCCCGCCGCCACAGATAGCCCAGGGCATCCACCACCTGCATACATTGGCTGACCTGGGGCTCCGCGCCCAACAGATGCAACTCCTGCCCCCGCAAAACCACCTGTACCCCCGTCGCCTGGGTTAACTGCCGTAAATTCGCTTCCCCCACCCCCGCCAACGCCAACGCACTCGCCCGATCCGGCAAGGGCAGAACCACCACCCGTTGGGTTTCCGGGCTACTCAGCGGCCACCTCCCCGGCGGGGTCGCATCGGCATCCGTTCCCCCCGTTCTGCCGTGACATTCGCGGTACTCAACCCATAAATATCCAGATGGCAATTTTGACCCGCCAACTGCGCCGCCGCCTGGAGCACCGTGCGAATCGCCTGTAATGTCCTTCCGCCCCGTCCCAACACCCGTCCCCGGTCGGATTCCGCCAGGGCTAAGCGCACCCACACGCCCCCACCCAAAACCTCCTGATGCAGGCGGAGTTGCTCAGGATGGCTCAACATGGGGGTCAACAGATAGCGAACCAGTCCCTCGTAATCAGGCATGGAGTTGGTCAAAAATCTGCGCCTTTTCCAAAATACTGCGTACCGTCGGGGTCGGTTGCGCCCCCTGTTTTAACCATTTGATAATCGCCGGAACGTTCAAACGGGTCTGTTGCGCCGGGTCACTCAAGCGGGGATTGTAAAAACCCACTTCCTCCAACGCCCGTCCATCCCGCCGGGACAACGCCGAAGCCGCCACAATCCGGTAGGAAACCTGACCCTTGCGCCCGTAGCGTTTTAATCGCAATTTGACCATGAATCAATCCGTTCCCCTAAAATTTCCACTAAGATTTGAATCCTACCATAAGTTTACCCGATATGAGTATGCAGTTGATCGATCAAGCGGAAATCACCGTCCAGGGGGGTAAAGGCGGGGACGGCATTGTTGCCTTTCGCCGGGAAAAGTACGTACCTGCCGGGGGGCCAGCCGGGGGCAACGGCGGCAAAGGGGGCGATGTGCTGGTGCGGGCACAAACGGGGCGCAATACCCTGTTGGATTTTCGCTACCAACGGCATTTTCAGGCCGAAGACGGGCAACGGGGCGGGCCGAATAACTGCACCGGCGCCAGTGGTAAGGACCTGGTCATTCCCATTCCCTGCGGCACATTAATCATGGATGCGGACACGGGTGAGCTGATTGCCGATGTCATTACCCCCGGCGAAACCCTGGTGATTGCCAAAGGGGGCAAGGGGGGCTTAGGCAACCGCCATTTTTTGAGCAACCACAACCGCGCCCCGGACTACGCTCTGCCGGGACTACCGGGGGAATTTCGCCGCCTGCGGTTGGAGTTGAAACTCTTGGCGGAAGTAGGAATTGTCGGCCTGCCCAACGCCGGTAAATCCACCCTGATCAGCCGCATTTCCGCCGCCAAACCCAAAATTGCCGATTACCCCTTCACCACGCTGGTACCCAACCTGGGCGTAGTCGCCAATCCCCAAGGGGACGGCACCGTGTTTGCCGACATTCCGGGGTTGATTGCCGGTGCTCATGCGGGCGTGGGGTTGGGATTTGACTTTCTGCGCCACATTGAACGCACCCGCTTGCTGATTCACCTCCTCGACAGCACCGCCCCTGACCCCGTGAGCGACTACCACACCATTCGGTCAGAACTAGCGCAGTACAGCCCCCAACTCGGCCAGCCCCTCACCCAACGTCCCGAACTAATTGTCCTGAATAAAATGGATGCCTTACCCGATGAACAAGCGATTCAGGACATTATCCAAACATTGTCTAAACATAATCCCGTGTGTTGCATCTCAGCGGTGACTGGGGCAGGGATCACGGCCATGCTCCAGCGGGTGTGGGAACTGTTGGCGTTAAGGGCTGATGCCGTAGAGGCGGCGGCTCACCTGGGCTAACTGTTTAAGAAGCAACCGGCGGGGCAAAATAGCCGGTAACAAGCCGCTGAGGAAGCGATTTTGCCAACCGGGAATCCCCCAAGGGACACCTCGGTCAATCTGCTGAAACGCAAACCGCACCACCGCCGCCGGGGACATTTTCTGCATCCGTAAATCCTTGCCCATGCGCTGGAAAAATTCGGTCGCCGTTGGCCCCGGACAGAGGGCAAAAAACTGCACCCCGGTTCCCTGATATTCCGCCCACAATGCTTCCGTTAACGACCGGACAAAGGCTTTACTGGCTGAGTAGGTCGCCTGATACGGCAGCGGATAAAACCCCAACACCGACGCAACATTGATCACCAAACCCGACCGCCGCTCCACCATCCCCGGCAAAAACGCATGGGTCAACGCCACCAGCGCCGCCACATTCACCTGAATTAGAGCCGCTTCCTGTCCTGGGTCAATGGTATGAAACGCCCCCTGGGTACTAAATCCGGCATTATTCACCAAAATATCTATCGGTTGGGGGTGCTGGTGAATT
>JAUQVQ010000059.1:0-7418 GCA_039794725.1 Gloeomargarita sp. HHBFW_bins_162 | reverse complement strand
CATGGGGGATGCTCCCGTTAGAGTATTTAGGCTTTATTTTACAGAGCAATCCCATAGCAATCCTAAATTATTTGAGAGCCAATAAATTACAGAGAACCAAAGACGGGGGCTACGCCCCTGCGACGCTTGTTGCCCATGCAAAAGGAATTGCTCTATTTCCAAAACACCTAAATTACAGAGAACCAAAGACGGGGGCTACGCCCCTGCGACCTTTGTTGCCCATGCAAAAGGAATTGCTCTATTTCCAAAACACCTAAATTACAGAGAACCAAAGACGGGGGCTACGCCCCTGCGACGCTTGTTGCCCATGCAAAAGGGATTGCTCTATTTCCAAAACACCTAAATTACAGAGAACCAAAGACGGGGGCTACGCCCCTGCGACGCTTGTTGCCCATGCAAAAGGGATTGCTCTATTTCCAAAACACCTAAATTACAGAGAACTAAAGACGGGGGCTACGCCCCTGCGACCTTTGTTGCCCATGCAAAAGGGATTGCTCTATTTCCAAAACACCTAAATTACAGAGAACCAGAGACGGGGGCTACGCCCCTGCGACCGCTCATTTACAATTTGCAGAGGCACCCTATGAGCAGTTCGCCAGTGCCTTTTTAATAAATCTTTCTAAATTGCGAGTTGCAGTTGGATTCTCAAAAAGGACTGAAGAGGTTTGTTTCATCATATCCCGAATCACCGCCCGCCAATTCGGCGTAAGTCCTAATTTAACGGCAATCTCGATATATTGAGCGGCATCGGTTGCAATCGTTTCAGTCACTCCCATCGCCTGTAAAAAACCGTAGGAATGACGACCCCGCATAAACTCACCCGGACAGGTCACAACAGGCAAATGACAAGCAATCGCATCCAGGGTCGTATTTCCCCCAGACCAATCCAATGTGTCTAAATAAACATCAACAAGAGAGAGTAAATTGAAGTAATCATGGCGGGGCAGAACTGGCGAAAACACACAGTAATCCTGACTATTCAGACCCACCATAGCAAATGCTCGCTCCAATCGCTCAGCGGGAATACCGCTACGTAGAAACATAAATTGAGCATTCGGAACCTCAAGAGCAATGGCCGCATAAATATAATCATGCTGGGGTAGATATTTGTAGGGAGCTTGGCTGGACAAATAGACGACCGCATCATCCCGTAAGCCAAAAAAACTACGGTTTCGACTCACAGGCGGCACGTGAATGGTTGGATAAGAAATTCCCACACCCGGCAAACGAACCAACTGTTCTGTGTAATGCTCCTGACCATGAGCCGGTTCCATCAATTCACTCGACAAAAAGTAGTCTACGGTGGGAATACCTGAAGTCACCGGATGCCCCCAAGCCATACACTGAATGGGTGCCAAACGCAGACCAGCAATACAGAGCGAGGTCGCATCCATACCGAGTTCCGGGAAAATGAGGACATGCAGACGGTCATTGATGACTTGCTGACAGACCTGTTCCAGACTCTCTGGAATATGATAAAAATGGTCACTGTAAGACCGGAATAAATCTGTAAATTTATCGGTCGTACTACCCGTGTGATAAGCATAAATTTCAAATTCATTACGATTGGCATATTTAAGCCAGTTTAGAAACAGAAATGTGCCACTCCATCCTCGCAAAAAGTAAGATAGATAGCCAATTTTAATCCGATTAGAATTGTTGGCTTCCGGTACAGTTAGAGGGTTGCTCCACTGTGGGTAACGAGCCGTCATAATTCGATGCACAAAATGGCCGTACTGTTGTTGGATTAACACATCATTTTTAGCTTGATAGGCCAAGAAAAAATTGGTGTGATGGCAAATACCTCGAAAAGCCATCTCAATCTGATGAGAATCACGGAAATCTACACCGTCAATAATCTCGCGTAAGCCCTGTTGAAATTTCAGTCTTAGTTGCTCAATTTGGGCAACTGAATCATAAATTTCTGGGAGCATAAGTTTATACAAGAACTTAAAGGCATAATCATGGGGAAATCGTTCCGTTGCGATTTGAGCAATTTGTTGTGCTTCTGAATAACGCTGACTTTGTTTGAGGCGAACAATTAACCAAAAATAGAGTTCTGGTGCAGAAGTAAAACGGCTAATCCCATCCTGGAGGATGTCTATCGCCCGCTGATTTTCCCCCGCTTTTAGCCACCCATTACTCACCCTGAGATAGGCACTAGGATTGGCATCAAGGGATAGATAACGGGTGTAATACGAGTTTGCTTCTGCCACCAAATGACGGGTCGCACAATAATCACCCCACCGTGGCAAGGATTGCCGTCGAGCTTCCTCATAGAGGGTAGGCTGAATAATCTGGTCAATTGTTGCAATAGGTAGGGCAGAAATTGCGGGGTGACGAATCATCTCTTCATCTTGACTTGGTATGGGGATACGAAAATTGATCAGGGGTTGAATCTCGTACCATTCGTCCAGGGAAATTGTTCCTGTTAAGCCCACATACAGGTCTTCGCTAGTAGCATCACTTAAACAGTGTTCTAGCACGACATTGCAGAGAAATGTATTGGCTTCCTCCTGCAATTCATCAGGCAAGCTACGACTATCTAGGAGTAAAGTTGTTTCAGGCGTGGCGGGATGGTTGACGAATGCGTTGAGAACTGTTTTGAGGTCTGTTGCCAAGGCTTCTAGGTTATGCCAATTCGGGAAAATAATACAGTTAATAATTCTTAATTCATCAATCAACATAAAGGAGCCTCTCGGTATTCCATCAGGTCAAAAATTTTCTCGTCAGAATGCCTAGATTAATATATAGCACTCCCAAAAGGTTCAAGAACAAAAAAAGTAGGGAGAACCAACGACGGGGGCAACGCCTGCAGCGTATACATGGACTGCCCCTACGACCCTTGTTGCCAATAATTGCTCTATAGCAGTCCTTTTTGAATGTGAAACAAGGGTCGCAGGGCGTAGCCCCGTTGTGGTTTTCTCCCCTCTCCCTTCATGGGAGAGGGGCAGGGGGTGAGGGCAGACGTGAACGAGACATCACTTCTGTTGTGATCTCATTTATGATTGCTCTATTTCCAGAACACCTAAATTACAGAGAACCAAAGACGGGGGGTATGCCCCTGCGACTACTAATTGAAATGAATTAATAGAGGTTCCTGGTAAGGTAACTCACAATCGCCATCAAGGGTCGCCGGAAACCAATCCGGTACGGGCGGCTAAATCTTGAAGATTAAATAATTCTAAAGTTACTTCCTGCCCCTATCCTTATTATTAACTACAACGTTATAGAGTTGTATTCTGTCAATCAATCGGTTAGGAGAGCATGATGGCAAGGACTTTAGACAGTGTGTTGCGGCAACATGTTGCTGGATTACCGGGGGTGTTGGCGGTTTTAATTGGGCGGACAACGGATGACCAGACGGTGGCAGAGGTCAATTTTGACCCGGAGGCGGTGGCGGATATTCATTCTCTGGGAGCGTATGCCAGTGATCTCGTCCGTACTAATGTCCGGTTTTGTCAATTGTTTGATGCCGAAGCAACGGCTGATTACATTCTGGCGGGGTCGGGGCGCATTCGTTTGTTGGTGAAGGCGTTTCCTAAATCTCCTTACTTTGTCCTGATGATGACTTTGGCGGATATCGAACTCAAACTGGTAACGGCACGGATGAAGGCAATTTTTCTGGATGCTAAACCCTTACTGCCTGATACCGTCAACCCGACCAAATCCACCACACAATTGTTGCTGGATTATGCCCGTCGTTATGCCCCTGACCCCAACTTTGTGGTCTTGCGGTTGTCTTTGAAAACGGGATTGCATCCCGACAAACTGGCAAAAGGGAATCTGACCCCCAATGAGGTGCGTTTACTCCACCAGGGGGTATTGGAGTTGTTGGGGGTTGAACGTCTGCCGATTAGCGTTGCTTAGTTCCGATTCAGGAGACAGGAGAACTGAAAATGTTGGAGCATTTGGTTGTGGATCGTCCCCGCAAGTTGGTGGGGCTGTTCGGAGAACCGGTGATTTTTCATTGCCATCACTACAATCTATTTCTGCAACAAACGATTGAAGACCCGAATTGGATTGATGGGGTGGGCATTTTGCGTACTTCGGCTCAGGAGGTGTTTTTTAGCCTTTTGCAGGGAGCTTTTAATCAATTGGAAGTGGTGCGGGAACAAGAACGCTGGCAGGTGGCGCGGCAGTTGTTTCAATTTTTGGGTTTTGGTCAACTTGAGGGGGAAGTCACGCCCCAAGGGGCGGAAGTACGCCTGCAACACTCCCACTACGCTGAAGGTTGGTTGGGCAAGTACGGGGAGACGGTGCATCGCCAAGCTCCGATTGACCATCTGGCGGTCGGGTATGTGGCGGCGACGTTGGATGCCCTCTACGGGTCGCTAGGGGATTACGTTGCTGAAGAAACGGTCTGTCAAGCGGTCACGCGGGGGGATCACTGTCTGATCCAGGCACAGCGGGCGGCCATCCCTCGGAAACTCACCCCCAGTCCGGGCATGGGATGTGTGATTGACCAACCGGCGCCGCTGACTCGTGCCAAAACATCGGTTGACTACGAGGCGTTGAATGAAACGCTTTGGGGGTTGCCGCTGCTGGGGGATGACCAGGGGCAAATTCGGGCGTTTAATGTGTTGTTAACCCGGATGCCTGCCAATTATTACAACCGGATTCAGTACCGATTTTTGGATGCGTTGCGGCAGGTGAATCCAGACCTCGAAGGCGTAGGATGTGACCTCCTGCGGGAATCCGGCCATGTCTGCGTCTTTTACACCTTTGGCAACATCATGGAGTCGGTGGAATGGGAAAGCCTGGTGCAACCGATGATTCAAACCGATACAGACTGGATACACGGGGGTTATGCCGTCGCCAGTAGTCTGGGGTGGGGACGCTGGGAATTGTTGGAAATCGAAAGTGGTCGGTTCTGTCGGGTGGCGATTGACGGCAACTACGAAACCAACTACTTTTTGAGTACCTATCCCCGCAGTGCCGCCGGTGCCTGTTTCTTTGCCCAGGGAGCAGTCCCGGCCATGATGAACATTGTGTACCAGGGGCAGATTACCCAAAAACCCACCCTCAACGAGACGTTGTACAATACGCTGTTTCGCCGGGGGAACTATTTCCGAGGGCAAGAGGTGCGGGCACGGGAACAGGGCGACCCCTGGTGTGAATTTACCGCCACCGCCACCTAGGCAATGGAGATCAACCTCCTGCGGCGGCGGGAGTGTGGAGCGGGGTGGGCGGTGGATGTGAGCTTGCCCCGTGTCCTTACCTTGGCGGAGCTGGAACAGTTGGCGGCCAGTCATCACGGCACGTGCCGGGTGTTTCATACGCTCGTCTGGATTGACCTGCCCTGGGGACGAGTGGTGGCTTCGACCGTGACGACTCGGTTAACGTTGCGCCTGCATCAGCACCATGACCGGATTCTGGACTATCTGCACCACTTGCCGCTGTAGTTCTGGAGCCAAAGAGGGTAAGGTTACCGGGAAACCTACGCCCTGCGACCCCAGGGATGTCAACTGTTAGGGATCACCGATGGTGTGAATTTTCAGGAAATTGGTGGTTTTCGCTTGCCCAAAGGGAATCCCCGTAATCACCAACACCTTATCGCCTTGACTCACGTACTGCCGTTGCAATAAATCAGCCTCCATTTCCCGCAGGACATCCATGACACTGTCGGTAAACCAACGGGTCAACACCGGCCGCACTCCCCAGTACAAATTCAGGCGATTGTAAATATGTTTATGGGGAGTATAGGCGACAATAGGCGTGTGGGGACGCTCTGCCGCAACCAGTCTCGCCGTATAGCCTGAATCGGTAAAAACGACAATACATTGTAAATTTAACGTATCGTCAATAGCATGAAGGGCTTCGGCCACTGCATCTACATCTTCACTGTGATTAGCCGGGTAGTTGGTAAATTTCACCGCCGGTTCTACTTCGGTGGCGATGCGAGCCAGCATTTGGACGGATTGCACCGGGTATTTCCCCACCGCCGATTCCCCGGATAACATGACGGCATCGGTGCCATCCATAATCGCATTGGCGACATCACTGGCCTCGGCACGGGTGGGACGGGGATTATGGATCATGCTGTCGAGCATCTGGGTGGCGGTAATCACAGGGACGCCCCGTTGGTTGCACAGATGAATAATCCGTTTTTGGATCAGGGGGACTTTTTCGGGACTCATTTCCACCCCTAAATCCCCCCGTGCCACCATCACCGCATCACATTCCGCCACAATCGCTTCTAAATTTGCCACCGCCTGGGGTTTTTCAATCTTGGCTAAGACCGGCAGATCTGCCCCCCGTTCCGCCAGCATTTGTTTCAACTCCTGCACATCCTCCGGTCGCCGTACAAAACTGAGGGAAATTAAATCCACCCCCTGGCTGAGGCCAAATTCCAAATCCCGTTTATCCTTCTCCGTCATGGCGGGCAGTCGCAGATTCAACGTGGGGAAATTTACCCCCTTATTGCTTTTGAGTTGACCGCCTTTGACAACCGTACATTGAACCTGATTGCCCTGCACCTGTTCCACCCGCAATTCCAACAACCCATCATCCAATAGCACCGGCGTACCGGGGGTCGCTTCCTCGGCCACATAGGGGTAATCAATGCCCACTGTGTCGGGTTGACCATGTTCTTCCCCCAAGGGGACAAGAGTCAACGGCATTCCTTCGGTCAGCATTATCCCCTCCGGCGGCAGGGTTCCCACCCGGATTTTGGGGCCTTGCAAATCCTGCAATAGCATCAGGGGCAAATCCAATTCCGCTGCCGCCGCCCGCAGATTTTCAATACACCGGGCGTGGTCTTCGTATTTACCGTGCGAAAAATTTAATCGAGCCACGTTCATTCCTGCCCGCAACATCTGACGCATCACTTCAGGAGAATTACTCGCCGGACCAATCGTAGCCACAATTTTGGTGTGATGAATAAGCGGTTTCATAGCCAGCACCGGGAGAAATGGTTATCATTCAATCCACCGCCAAACTAACATAGGTTTTTCATTTCAGTCAGGGAAATAACGCAAAAAAAATCTAAAGATTGGGTTGGCTGGCAATTTGAGGGTTTGGGGTTAAGTTTCGGTTAAAAAATGGGGGGCTGGGACTCAATGCCCAATTTCAGTAGCCCTGGCCTAATGATATAGCGGGCACCTCTATTTATTCAATCGGACAAAGAATCCCTTAGCGAGAATGCAGAGATTACAGAGAACCAGAGACGGGGGGTGCCCCCCTGCGACGGCTAGTTCACAATTTTTAGAAGTGCCCTTTATTCAATCGGACAAAGAATCCCTTAGCGAGAATGCAGAGATTACAGAGAACCAGAGACGGGGGGTGCCCCCCTGCGACGGCTAGTTCACAATTTTTAGAAGTGCCCTTTATTCAATCGGGGAAAGAATCTCTCGGTTAGAATCCAGAGATGACGGGGAACCAGAGACGGGGGCTGCGCCCCTGCGACGGCTAGTTCA
>JAUQVQ010000058.1:0-7426 GCA_039794725.1 Gloeomargarita sp. HHBFW_bins_162 | reverse complement strand
TGTAAATGGGTAAATAACTGCGCCGTTTGCCCCACTGTTAACCCCTGCGCACAGCGTTGGCCGACCTGCATTTCCCAGCCCACCCCCTGCACCTCCAGGGTTAAAACCCATTTCCCCTGCGCTGAGGTCATCGCCGCCACCTGACCCGTGAGGGAACCGATCATGCCCGTTTGTGGAAGTGGTACGGCCCCAGGAGTGCCCCCCAGAGGGCTTGGCCGGTAACGGGGTCAATCCCCCGGTCATAGCTGAAAAATTCCTGGGCGTTCACCCGCCATCCCAATTCCACCCGCCGGGTCTGGCCGTTGTACTCAAATTCGCAGTGGCAACCGGGGACTAAACGGGCGTGAAATTCCCCGTCTTTGTACTGCACAGCCAACACGCAACCGGGCAATAGTTGCACATCGGCTTCGGTTAAATTTACCAAGCGTTCGGGTTCGGTGCCACAGCCCCGCCATTTATCCGGTTCCCGGCAGGCGTAATACTGGATTTTGTCAGGAAGTAATACTAACACTCGTTGGCGGTAGGGTTGGGTGGGGGTGAGGGCGCTGGCCTGTTCAATAAACAAAGCGGGGTGTCCCTGAATCCCTTGGGGAATTACCCGCTGCCACAGCCACAAATGCACGTACCAGGCGGGTTCGCTGCGGGCTTGGGCGTGATTGTCAAACCAACCGGGCAACCAGTCCCACAGTTGGGTCATTTCCTGCGCAGAAATACTCATTTTTTTTACAATTGGGGATGAGCAGGGTCAGAATCTTCTATTGTTAAAAATACACCGGTCACTTGCCAGTCGGGCATGGTGCTTTTTCCTTCCCTGTTACAGGATTTGTTGCGGACGCATCCCCATCTGCGACCCCAGATTTACTTCAAAGCGTCTTTGACGGCACTTTCCCACGCCATGGAAGACCAGGTGTTGGGGGGTGGGGACGAACCGTTGGTGATTGCCAATTTCCAAAAGGAACGCTATTACCGTCAGGAAACCCGCCGTTATCGCCAGCTCGCTGAATACACGCCGCAAATTTACGTGCTGGCCGCCCCGGAGACGGATTTTGCCCAGGTGAGCGAACCCTACGAGACCATCCCCTTTGACCCCGGCGACCCCTTGGCGCAGGAGTGGCATCTGGTGGTGTTGGGGCGTCACTACGCTGCCTGTCTGGTGTGCCGGGAACGCCCCAGCGATACGCCGTTGATGGATCAAGCCCGCCGCTTTGAGGGGATTTGGACGTTTGACCGGGCGGTGACCCAGACGGTGGCTCGGCTGTTGTTGGAACGGATTGGCAATTATCAACCCCGGCTGAGCGCAAAAATCCAGCAGGCGATGACCCGTTATGAACTCGAAGCCATTCCCCAGGACGCACCCACCGGTCTGCATCCGGAGCCTTTTGTGGAGCGGTTGGTCACCTATTTGCAATCGAGTCAGTACAAAATCCTAAAAGCGTACCGAGCTTTGAGTGACCAGGAACGGCAACAGCGCTTAGTCAATCTGATCACCGGGGCGATTCGCAGTACCCTCAACCCGGAAGAAATTTTCCCGATTGCGGTGCAGGAGTTGGGTAAAAATTTCCCGCAGTGTCGCTGTATTTTGTACCGGTGTCGTTCGCACCACCAATCGGCTCGCATTGAGTATGAATACACTGCCGAAGGGGTGCCGTCGTTGAAGGGGATGGACTGGCCGTTGGGCAACAATCCCCTGTTTGGGCTGGCCTTGGGGCGAGACCGGGCGATTGGGTTAAACGATGTGACGGTTGCGCCGGAATTGCGGGGGTATGATGAACTGCTGACGTTATTACACCATCAGCGGGTGCGTTCCTGGTTGATGGCACCGATTATTCACCAGGGGATGTTGTTGGGGATGTTGGAGCTGCATCACTGCGGGGAAACGCCCTATCCCTGGCGGGAGGTGGATTTGGCCTTGGTGACGGCGATTGCCAATCAGGTGGGGCTGGCCTTGGTGCAGGCGCAGGCGTACAAGAGTTTGGCGGAATTAAACCAGCAATTGGAAGCCCTCGACCGCACCCGTACCAATTTGATTGCCATCATTGGGCATGAATTGCGTACCCCCTTGTCCACGATTCAGGTGTGTTTGGAAAGTTTGGCCACCGAGCCGGAGATGCCCGCCCCGGTGCGTCAGGAGATGTTGACGGCGGCCATGAGCGATGCGGAACGGTTGCACAAATTGATTCAGGATTTTCTCACCCTGTCTCGCCTCGAAAGTGGGCGGGTGCAGTGGCAAACCGAGGCGATTACCCTGTCGGAATGTGTGGAGTTGGCGTTGGCGCATCTGCGTTCCCGCTACGAGCGTCTGCCCCAGATTCAGGTGGAATTACCGGCGGATTTGCCCCTGCTGCGTACCGATGGGGAGGGGATTGTGGAAGTGTTGGTCAAATTGCTGGACAATGCCTGTAAATTTACCAGCCCGGAGGGACGGGTGACGGTGCGGGCGCAGGTACAGGCGGGGCAGATGTTGGAAGTGGTCGTGGCGGATACGGGGCGGGGGATTGAACCGAGTCAGTTGCAAGCCGTGTTTGACCGGTTTTATCAGGAAGAGGGAGCCCTGCGGCGCACGGTGGGGGGCACGGGGTTGGGCTTAGCCATTTGTCGGCAGATTATCGCCGGGTTGGGGGGGCAAATCTGGGCCGAGTCGGCGGGGCGGGGCAAGGGGAGCAAATTTCACTTTACGATTCCGCTGGGGGTGCGTCCTGACTCTGGGGATATGTCCCGTCCGGTTGAAACTTGAACACCACCACGGCGATGTCGTCGAGAATGGCGGCGGTGGCAATAAAGTTTTTCACATCGGTGACAATCGCTTGCTGAATGGTTACCACCGGTTGATGCCAATGGCGTTGCGCCACCTGACATAGGCGTTCGATGCCGTAGAGGTCGCCCTGGGGGTTTTCGGCTTCGGTGATGCCGTCGGTAAAGAGAATGCCGCCCTCGCCGGGGTGTAACTGCACCGTGCGTTGGTGCACATAGGGCTGAATGTCTCGTTCCAAACCCAAGGGAAACCCCAACTCCAGGGTGTCAATCCGTTCCCAGTCGCCGTTGGTACGCAGGATAATTACTTCTTCGTGCTGGCCGGTAATGCACAACTGCCCCTGCTCGTGGTGGAGGAGGGTCAACGTCAGGGTGCGGCCATAGCCCAGGCGTTCCATGCTGTCGTAAATCACCCGGTTGAGCGTATTGAGCATCTGCACGCCGCCGGTTTCCCCGTTGGTCAACAACGTCCGCAGAGCCACTTGGGTCATCAGCATCAGCACTCCACTTTCGAGACCATGCCCGGTAATATCCCCGATGCTTAACCAGGTGGTTTGCCCCTGGGGATAGACATCGTAATAATCGCCGCCCACTTCGGTTGCCGGGTACATCGCACCGCTAACCGCTAACTGGTGGCTATGGGCTAATTCTTCCGGGCGGGGTAACGAGAGCATTTGCAGGCGGCGGGCAACATCCAACTCGGCACTCAGGCGCAGGTTATCCGAATGCAGTTGGGCGTTGAGGTGTTGAATCTGGGCGTTGGCTTGCGCGAGTTCAGCCGTGCGCTGGTGCACCCGTTCTTCCAGTTCTTCATTGAGGCGTTCCAACCGTCGCACCATTGGGTTACTCACCCGGAGAAACACAAATGCCCCCAATCCATTCACCATAATCGCCGCCGCCAAGGCGTACATACTGGCGTGGAGAAAAGGTGCCCGCACCTCGCTCAGGTGAATCTGATTGGCGAGCACCCAATTTAACCCCCGCACCGGTTCAATGGCGGCCAGCACCCGTACCCCCGTTGGTAACTGCACGATGCCCACATAGGGACTGGTTGGTTGGTTTGCCATTACCGCCAACAGCCCCCCGGAATTGACCACCGCCTCACGGGGTATGATCTGAATCTGTAATTCATCTTCTATCTGATTCCAACGACTCACTAAAATCTCAAACCGATCCCCCGGTTGCGGCCTTAACACCACAAATTCCCCGGTGCGAGCCGTGCCTGTAAACCGCCGACTGGCCTCTTTGGCGACATTGACAATCATGTTCTCAGAACCGCGGGTCTGCCAATAAATTTCTTCCAAAAGGCGGGCTTGACTGGTATTCGTCTCTTGCAGCCGTTCTAGGTTTTCCCGTAGGGTTGCCCGAAATAAAATCAGCATCACCAACCCCGCCACCACCAACGTCACCGCATTCATGATCAGGATTAACAATCCAAACCGCTGCCGGTAGCTGAGGATTTTCATCGGCGGTCATCCGTAAACCGTGCCGGTGTCATCCACCCAGACCAGACCCTGTTGGGGGGGGTCGGGCGGGGGTGCTAGAGCCAGTTCCACCCGCAGGTGGGGGGACTGTTGCCGTAGATACTGAGCATGATCCAAGGCGGCTCGGTAGGCCGTTTCTCCCTGGGGAATCACCACCCAATCGGCAGGAGCGGGCTGTCGGGGTAAAACGCCGGTGGGCAGTAATTGCTGGTGCAGGGTTTCCAGATTCAGGGAAAAGCCAATCCCCGGCACGGTTTTCCCTTGAGGGTGGTAAGTGCCAATTAGATCGTCATACCGTCCGCCCTGTCCCACCAACTGCACCGTATGCCCCTGCATCACCGCCACTTGTAAAACAATCCCGGTGTAATAATCCCAGGGTTGCAACAAACTCAAATCCAACACCAGGGGAAAATCCGCAGGCAACAGTTCCACCAAGGATTTCAGGTGATTGACCCGCTGCCATTGACTGGGAGTGAGTTCCCAGGTAGCTAAGCGTTGAAACACACGTTCCGGTGTACCCCGCAGGTCTAACCACCGTAACGCTCGCTCGCCCCAGGGGGAAGGCAGTTGCCCCAACGCCACCCGATCCAGCCGAATCAACCCTTGGGTCACAGGCGTTTGCCAGTGGGGGGGAAATTCCTCAATCCAAGCCCGAATTAACCCCGCTTCCCCCAACACCACCTGCCAGGGCGGCAGATGAATCGCGGTCAACCCGTCCTGCAACAGCCGCAAAATTTCCGCATCGGCCAACAACCCCCCCGCCCCCAACAGTTCCACCCCCACCTGGTAGGATTCCTGACAATGCCCCCGCTGGGGATGGGGACGAAAGACATTGGCGACGTAGTACAACCGTTGCGGCTGATGCACCTGCCCCCACCGACTGGCCGCCACCCGCGCAATCGAAGCCGTCACATCCGGGCGCAGACCGTAAATCCCATCCCGGTCTTGAATTTGCACCACCCGTTCCGGGCGCACCCGCCCCCCTGCCACCAGGGTATCCAGCCGTTCCAGGGTCGGGGTCACCACCCGTTGATAACCCCAGCGATGAAACGCCTGCTGCACCCGCTCTCGAATCCAGGTTTTCTGGAGCACCTCTAGGGGCAATAAATCACGGCTTCCGGTGGGCGGCTGGAAGGTCATTTGCCAAAGAAACCAAACAGTCCTTTCCCTTTTTTCTTTTCAGGGGTGGTTTTGGCCTTGGCTTCGTTTTCTTTTGCTTGCTTGGCTAACATCTTTTCCACCACCTCCAACCCTTGGGTTGCCCGCGCATTGGCCGGGTCCCGTTTCAACGCCCGTTCAAAGTGAATTTTTGCCATTTTGAGCTGGTTGGTTTGCAGATAGACATAGCCTTTTAAGCTCAAACAACGGGCATCGCCGCTATCGAGTTTCAAGGCATCATCCAATTCCCGCAGCGCACCGGGGTAGTCCTTCAGGCGCACCAACTCTTCCGCCCGGTTGTAGAACTGATCCAAAAAGGAAGGCTTGTTGGATTCCGGTGCTGGGGGTTGCGGCTTAGGAGCCGGGGCAACCGCATGGCTAGGCGAGGCTTCTGAGGTTGGTGCCGGAGCCGGACGATTGACAAACGCCACCGTATTGCCCGCATACTGCCAGCGCAACATCGCCAGATTCAGCTCGCTAATTTCGTTAATCACCTGTATGGTCTCGTGCGGCACGGCAAATTGGCGTTGATTGAGTTGTTCTAACGTTTGCCGGTAGTAGGTTTCCGGGTCGGATTGCTGCTGGAGCAAATTGGCCGCCTCGGTCTCAAAGGGGAGGGTTTCCTGCGCCACCCGTTGTCCAATCATTTTCAGGATTAAATTATGCTCCGCCCGCACCTTGTCGTTAAACAATTTCTCATAGGCCGGGTTCACCAAGCGGGACAAAATCTGTGCCGCCAACTGTCGGTCTTCGTCACTCATGTGGCTGGTCGTATCCGGGTGAAGTGCCCGTGCCACGCGCATATACCGACGGCGAATATCCTGTGGTCCCGCATCCAGCGGTACTCCCAAAATGGCATGGTAGTCTATCTGCTGATAGCGTCCTAACCCTTGTGTAATGGTCAAATCCATAGGGGCGAGCAAATGTAGTCTAATTAGTATAACGTGGAATTTCTAAGGGTTTAGTGAACCGAGCAATGGTTACACCCACGCCCCAGTGCCACCCTATTTTACTGTATCAGGTGGATGCGTTTACTCAAAAACTTTTTGGGGGAAATCCGGCGGCGGTTTGTCCCCTCACTGAACCTCTGTCGGCTGAGCTGTGTCAGGCGATTGCTCAGGAAAACCAACTCTCGGAAACCGCCTTTCTCTGGCCGGATGGGACGGGCTGCTATCACATCCGCTGGTTTACCCCGACTTGTGAGGTGGATTTGTGCGGTCATGCGACCCTGGCGGCGGCCTTTGTGGTGGGGACGTATGTGGAACCGGGGTGTGACGTGGTGCGGTTTCGTAGTCGGCAGGAATCCCTAATGGTTCGTAAACACGGGGATTTATGGGAATTGGATTTCCCCCAATGGTCGTTGACTCCGGCGGAACCAACGGCTGACTTGCTTGCTGGGTTGGGACTTACACCCCAGGAAGTCTGGCGCAATCACCGGGATATGGTGGCGGTCGTAGCGGATGCAGACCAGGTAAAAAATGTCCAACCCAATTACCCGCAACTGAGTCGTCTGGATTGTTTAGGCGTAAGCGTCACGGCACCGGGGCGGGGGGTGGATTTTGTCTCCCGCTTTTTTGCCCCGAACATGGGCATCTCGGAAGACCCGGTTACGGGTTCAGCCCATTGTGCTTTGGCTCCCTACTGGGGCAAACGCCTGGGTAAAACCGTCCTCCACGCTCAGCAACTTTCGGCTCGCGGCGGTGAATTGTGGTGTGTGTTAACGCCAGAACGAGTTTTGATTCGGGGGGGTGCAGTATGTTATCTATCGGGGCAAATTCATTTATGGAAGGGAGCCTTTGTCAATTAGAAATTAATGAAATAATGAGAAATTAAGGGTCACAGGGGGATACCTCCCGTCTTTGGTTCTGTGTAATTTAGGTGTTCTGGAAATATAGTAATCCCTTTTGAATTTTCAGTAAGAGTCGCAGGGGCGACAGCCCGCGTCTCTGGTTCTCTGTAATCTAGGTGTTCTGGAAATATAGCAATCCCTTTTGAATTGGCAATAAGGGTCGCAGGGGCGACAGCCCGCGTCT
>JAUQVQ010000057.1:0-7433 GCA_039794725.1 Gloeomargarita sp. HHBFW_bins_162 | reverse complement strand
TCAACCCCTGACTGCCCCCCGGAAACAATAAATCCAGAATCGGCGCACAAACATTGCGGGGGGTGCCCTCACTCGGTTGCAGGTGCATCCGCAGACCCGGCGCCGCATTCACCTCCACCACCACCCCATTCACCTGCCGCAAGGGTTGGGTAATATCCGGCGTAATCAGGTCAATCCCGGCAATGTCCAACCCCACCCACTGCGCCGCCCGTTCACAGAGCCAACGGTTTTCCGGGTGGATGGTTTCCGTACAGTCAATCGCCATACCGCCGGTACTGAGATTGGCTGTATTTTTTAAGTAACAAACTTCTCCAGGCCGCAACACCGTATCCAGACTGTACCCCTGTTGCTTCAACACCCACTCGCTGGCTTGGTTTAGTTCCACTTTTGTCAAAACATTGTCATGGCCTTCCCCCCGGCGGGGGTCTTGATTCATGCGTTCGACCAATTCACTTATGGTACTGCGGCCATCCCCCACCACATGGGCAGGCAACCGTTGCGCCGCCGCCACCACCCGTCCCCCCACCACCAACACCCGGTAGTCGCTCCCCCGGTGATAGCTCTCCACAATCACCGAGCCGGTTTTCGACTCCGCCTTCGCCAAATCGTAGGCCGCCTCCGCATCCGGGTAGGTGCGAATGTTCAGGGTAATGCCCCGCCCGTGATTGCCATCGAGGGGCTTGATCACCACCGGAAAGCCCCCCGCCCGGTCAATCGCCTCTTCCAAATCATCAAACCGGCGGATCACATCCCCCTTGGGCACCGGAATCCCCGCCTCTTGTAGTAATAATTTTGTACTATCTTTATCCCCGGCCAATTCCACCCCCAAAATCCCGGTCATATCGGTTTGGGCGGCCTGCAACCGGCGTTGGTTCACCCCGTAGCCCAACTGGATCACATCCCGTACGGGTAATCGTATCCAGGGGATGCCCCGGTTTTCCGCCTCTTGGATCAGGGCATCGGTGGTCAACCCCAGGGACGCCGCCCGTTTCAACGCCCGCAGTTCCGCCAAATCCTCCTCCAGTTCACTTTGGGGGTAGCGTTCGCCGTTGGCTAAGGTTTCGCAAATCCGCACGGCGGCTCGTCCCGCATACCGTCCCGCCCGCTCGTGTTGGTATTCGTACACCACGTTGTACACGCCCCGACTGCGGGTTTCCCGGGTGCGGCCAAAATTCAGGGGCATCCCCGCCAGGGTTTGCAACTCCAGGGCGACGTGTTCCACTACATGACCGATGAGTGTCCCCT
Organism: Gloeomargarita sp. HHBFW_bins_162; assembly: GCA_039794725.1. Lineage (GTDB taxonomy): Bacteria > Cyanobacteriota > Cyanobacteriia > Gloeomargaritales > Gloeomargaritaceae > Gloeomargarita. The sequence goes on along the minus strand of JAUQVQ010000057.1, from coordinate 6,188 downwards.
CCCGCAGGCGTTGCAAAAAGCCGCCCCGACAGCCCGGCGAGCAAAAATGTTCTTCCAACGAAGGCAGTAACCGCACCAATTCGTCGTAAAATCCCCGCAGTTCATCGGTGAACCGTTCATCCAAATCCTCCAAGTCCAGGCGCAGGACAATCAGGCGATGGCGGCGAATACTCCAATAATTCGGCCCCCGCAACGTCAATACCTGAAGAATTTTCATGGTTACCTGCCAATTTTGTTCCCCATTTTAAGCGGCAATTGCCCGCAGACTTCGCTCACCCGGTTACATTTTGGGGAAGACTAGGCGGCCAACTCCTGAACGGGCGTAAATTGCCACTGTTCCCCCTGGATGACGGTATGAGCCTGCAAGGCAGGGGACGGTTCCGGCCAATCCAACCGGTAATGACTGCCCCGGGATTCCCGCCGCGCCAGGGCACTGCGCAGAACCAGATAGGCACAATCGAGCAAATTTCGGGTTTCCGCCCACAGGCGCATCGAGGGGAAATCAGCGGTGAGCGGGGGTAATGCCGGTACCTGAGTGTGCCATTGGTGTACCTGTTGGAGGGCTAAATTTAACCCCACCTCATCCCTGGCGATCCCCGCCCGTTGTCCCATCAGGACGGGTAATTCCTGGCGAATGTGGGCGAGTTGCTCCCAGTTGACCTCAGTGGTTGTCGCCAAGGGAGCGGGTAATGCCGACGGTGGGGTGAGTTGAATCTCCCGCAACTGCGCCCCAAACACCAGACATTCCAAGAGCGAATTACTGGCCAAGCGGTTGGCTCCGTGTACCCCCGTACTCGCCACCTCCCCAATCGCATACAGCCCCGGCATCGTCGTGCGGGCGTGTAAATCCGTGAGAATCCCCCCCATCCAATAGTGCGCCGCCGGGGCAACCGGCACCAGTTCCTGGAGCGGGTCAATCCCCCACTGGCGGCAGGTGTGCAGGATATTGGGAAAGCGACGCTCCACCCGGCTGGGTTCAATCGGTCGCACATCCAACCAAACGTGGGGCTGACCGCTTTGGCGCAGTTCTTGGAAAATCGCCCGACTCACCACATACCGAGGTGCCAATTCCCCGTCCGGGTGGTATCGGAACATAAACCGTTCCCCCTGGTGGTTGAGTAAATGCGCCCCTTCCCCCCGTACCGCCTCGGAGATGAGCAAAGCGGGTGCGCCCGGCACCGCCAACGCCGTTGGGTGAAACTGGACAAACTCCACATCCCGCAGGGTTGCCCCCGCCCGCCACGCCATCGCCACCCCGTCGCCCGTACTCGCCGGGGGATTCGTCGTGGGATGGAATAACTGTCCGCCGCCCCCCGTCGCCAATACGACCGCCCCACACCGCCAGGTTTGCACCGTACCTTCATGCCAGACCCGCACCCCGCAACACTGCCCCGCCTCCACCCACAGGTCAAACACCAGGGCTTGGTCAACCACCCGAATGTGCGGCTGTTGGCAAACCTGTTCCGCCAAGGTGGTTACCAATTCCCGTCCCGTGCGGTCAGCTGCGTGCAAAATCCGGGGGCGAGAATGCGCCGCCTCTAGCGTGAGTGCCAACCCTTCCCCGTAGCGGTCAAAGGCCACCCCCAACGCCAGGAGCCGTTCAATGCAGGCACCCCCTTGGGAAACCAGAAACCGCACCGCCTCCGGGTCACACAACCCTGCCCCCGCCCGCAGGGTATCTTCGGTATGCAACGACCAGGAATCCTCCGGGTCAGTCACGGCGGCAATCCCCCCCTGCGCCCAACCACTCGCCGAGCGTTCCAACGGGTCTTTGGTCAGCAATCCCACCCGCAACTGCGGCGGCAGGGACAACGCTCCGTACAAGCCCGCCGCCCCCCCCCCGACCACCAGCACATCAAAATCCAGGGACGAGGCGTAGGGCATAACGTTTGGTGAACCTCAGCGATAGATACCGTTATTGATCCGGTCCAGCACCAGCGACGCCTCCGGTTCCGTCAGGGTAAACTCGCCCAAATGGGATTGCAAAATCTCTTTTTGTTGCGGCGTTAACCCAGGAATCTTCAATACATCCTCCACCTTGTCATAGGGAGCGTTGGCAACGACCAATTTGGCAATCGTCGGGTACATCCCCCGCAGTTTCTTAAACGCACTCACATTGGTATTATTCAAATCAATTTTCTTGCCAAAATCAGTCGCCAATTTAGCATCCACCTGATTCAACCCGGAACGTTCAACTTTCGCCATCGCCACCGCCGGTTGCTGCAAGCCCAGCCACAGCACCAACAGCACGCCCAACCAGCACAACCCCCGCCACAACGCGTTCATAACCCAAAACCTCCCAAAACACAGCATAACGAATTTATCTCCATCTTAGAATGAGCGGGGATGCACTTTAGCCCGTCAACATCGGCAGGATTAACCCGTGGCGTTGGCTGTAACTTTGCCCCGTATTGATGAGTAATTGCGCCACCGTCATCGCCCCCACCCCGCCCGGCACCGGCGTTAACCAACTGGCTACCTCTTTAACCCCTGCAAAATCCACATCCCCCACCAAGCCCTGCTCGGTGCGGTTAATCCCCACATCCACCACCACCGCCCCCGGTTTCACCATCGCTGGCGTGATCAACCCCACCCGCCCCACCGCACTCACCAAAATATCCGCCTGCCGGGTGAGTTCCGCCAAATGGGGGGTACGGGAATGGGCAAACGTCACCGTCGCATCGGCGGCGAGCAGGAGTAACCCCAGGGGTTTGCCCACTAATGTACTGCGCCCCACCACCACCGCCCGTTGCCCCGCCAGCGGAATTTGGTAATGATGCAACAATCGCATCACCCCGGCGGGGGTACAGCTTTGCAAACCCGGTTCGCCCCGCAGGAGTTTGCCCATATTCACCGAATGCAAGCCATCCACATCTTTATCCGGGGTGATGGTGTGGAGTAATTGTGTACTATCCAAATGCGACGGGAGCGGCAATTGCACCAAAATGCCATCCACCCGTTCATCCCGGTTGAATTGCTCCAGCAATTGGGCAAGTTCCGCTTGGGTAATGTCAGCCGGAAATTGCCCCCCAAAACTGGCGATGCCCACCTGGGCGCAGGCTTTTTGTTTTTGTCCCACGTAGGCGGCACTGGCGGGATTGTCCCCCACCCAAATCACCGCCAGACCGGGTGGCCGCCCCACCGCCGGGCTGACCTGGGCTAACCAGTCGTGTAATGCGGCCTTGACCCGTTGCGCCAGGGCCTTGCCATCGAGAATCTGTGCGGTCATGGGGGCAAATCAAGGTGGACTTTTACCATAGTGCCGGAATCGGTTGATTAAGATGACAGTAAATGACCCAATCAGGTGACATTATCAGGGCTACCACCATGACCAATCCCACCGATTCCCAAGAGTTACTCCAACGCTACCAAGCTGGGGAGCGCAATTTTGCTGGCGTAGAACTGTGCAATGCGGACTTGACCGGGGCGTTTCTTTCCGGCGTGAATCTCCAGGGAGCCGTCCTCAGCGGTGCCGTTCTCGTCGGAGCCAACCTGAGCGGCCAATTGCAGGGAGCTAGTCTGACGGGAGCTTTATTGAACCGAGCCAACCTGAGCGGCGTGGATTTGCAGGGAGCGTCCCTCATCGGGGCCGATTTGCAGGGGGTAAACCTCAGTGGTGCCAATCTCCAGGGAGCCAATTTACAAGGGGCAAATCTCACCTTTGCCAATCTCAAAGAAGCCAACTTAATGAACGCCAATTTGAATTCCGCGAATTTATCCGGGGCAACTCTGAAACGAGCCAATTTACGGGGAGCCGACCTGACCAAAAGCCGCATGGTCAGTACGGATTTCAGCCAAGCCATTATGCCGGATGGCACCGTTCGCGCGTAGGATAGGGAAAACACGCACCGCACACTATGGCCTACAAAGCAATGATTCTGGCCGCCGGAAAAGGCACACGGGTACGGCCCATTACCTACACGATTCCCAAACCGATGATCCCGATTTTAGAACGACCCGTGATGGAGTTTTTGGTGGATTTATTGCGGCGGCATGGGATTACCCAAATCATGGTGAATGTCAGTCATTTGGCGCATCAAATTGAAAATTATTTCCGGGATGGACAGCGATTCGGGGTGCAAATTGCCTATTCTTTTGAAGGTCGCATTGTCGAGGGGGAATTAATCGGGGAAGCCCTGGGTTCCGCTGGGGGTATGAAGCGCATTCAGGAATTTAATCCCTTTTTTGATGATACGTTTGTGGTTTTGTGTGGAGATGCCTTAATTGATTTGGATTTAACGGCGGCCATTCGTTGGCATCATCACCGGCAATCCTTGGCAACTATTATTACCAAATCTGTGCCGTTGGAGGTGGTGTCCAATTACGGGGTGGTGGTGATGGATGAACATAACCGCATTCGTTCCTTCCAAGAAAAACCCCGGCAAGAAGAAGCTCTGAGTACCCAAATTAACACCGGGATTTATATTTTTGAACCGGAAATTTTCGATTATATTCCCAGCGGACAGGTGTACGATTTGGGCAGTCAATTGTTCCCCCGTTTGGTTGAATTAAATCTGCCCTTTTATGCCCTGCCGATGGAATTTGAATGGATTGATATTGGCAAAGTACCGGATTATTGGCAGACGGTGCAGATGGTGTTGCAGGGGCAAGTTCCTCACGTGCCCATTCCGGGGCAAGAGATTCGTCCCGGTATTTACACCGGGTTAAATGTGGCCGCCGATTGGTCAAAAATTCACATTCAAGGCCCCGTTTATATCGGGGGAATGACGCGCATCGAGCCGGGGGTAACCATTATTGGACCGGCGATGATCGGCCCGAATTGTCGCATTGGGCAAAATGCCTGTGTGGAACGCAGTATTATTTTTGAATATTCTCGCTTGGGGGATGGGGTACACTTGAAAGATAAATTGGTGTTTGGGCGGTATTGTGTGGATAAAAGCGGGGCAACCATTGATTTACAAAAAGCGGCTTTGGATTGGTTAATTACCGATGCCCGCTGTGAAATGCCCCCGGCGTTGGTTCCCGTCACCCAAACCCAATAGAGGGCTGAATATGCTCACGCCGAAAGACGTATTAAACCAGCGTTTAACCAGCATTACCCGTGCGCTTTTGGACCAACCGACATGGGAGCCGCAGGAACCGTTGGTGGTGCCAGCCAGTAATCCTAAGTTCGGGGATTTTCAGTGCAACGTAGCCTTAACGTTATCAAAACAACTGCACCAGAAACCGAGAGATTTAGCCGCTCAAATTGTCCAGAAATTACAACTCGATGATCTGTGCGAACCCCCCACGATTGCCGGCCCCGGATTTATTAATTTCAGCTTGAAAACTAGCTATATCCAATCTTGGTTAGCCCAACAAATTCAAGACCCCCGGTGTGGTGTCCCGCTTGTGAAAGAACCGGAGACCATTATCGTTGATTTTTCCAGTCCCAACATCGCCAAAGAAATGCACGTGGGACACCTACGTTCAACGATTATTGGGGATTGTCTGGCTCGGTTATTTGAGTTTCAAGGGCATCGGGTCTTGCGGCTAAATCATGTGGGGGATTGGGGAACGCAATTTGGGATGTTGATTGCCTATTTACAGGAAGTTTATCCTAATTTTTTTACCCAGCAACAGGAGATTGATTTAGGGGATTTAGTCACTTTTTACCGGCAAGCCAAACAACGCTTTGATGGGGATGAAGAATTTCAAAACCAAGCTCGTCAGATTGTGGTCAAATTGCAAGCGCGTGACCCCGAATTACTCAAGGCATGGCAATTTTTGTGCGATTTATCCCGGCGAGAATTTCAACAGATTTACGACCTATTGGATGTGCAATTAACCGAGCGGGGCGAATCCTTTTATAATCCCTTTTTACCCGAAGTAGTTGCGGAATTAAAAGCCCAAGGATTGGCCGTTTTGGATCAAGGAGCCTGGTGTGTTTTTGTGGAAGGCTTTGTCAATCCCGATGGCAGTCCGTTACCGTTGATTATTCAAAAATCCGATGGGGGATACAACTACGCTACGACGGATTTGGCCGCTCTCCGTTATCGGGTGCAAAACGATGGGGCGCAACGGATTATTTACGTCACCGATGTGGGGCAAAGTCAGCATTTTGCCCAGGTATTTCAAGTCGCAAAAAAGGCGGGTTGGTTACCGGAAAACGTGCGGTGTATTCATGTGCCGTTTGGATTAGTGTTAGGCGAAGATGGCAAAAAATTTCGCACCCGCTCCGGGGAAAC
>JAUQVQ010000056.1:0-7482 GCA_039794725.1 Gloeomargarita sp. HHBFW_bins_162 | reverse complement strand
GACTTGGCAGTAGACCGTTGCTTGCTGTCCGAAGGACTTAGGGCGTGCACAGCAGGGGCTGGAGTTCGAGAACAAAAGAAAAGAGAGAACCAAAGGTGGGAGGTGTCCCCCTGCGACCGCTAATCACCAATTTTTAGAGATGCCCTACAATGTCACAAGAACACTTCTACTACTTGGAGCGATAAAATTAACTACAAATCAATAGATGGGCACCTCTATTTATTCAGGCGGCTACAGAATTTCTGCGCTGGAATCCAAAGATTACGCAAAACCAGAGACGGGGGTTGCCCCCCTGCGACCACTAATCACCAATTTTTAGAGGTGCCCAGATATTTTATGCGATTTTCTACCATGAACAAGCCATCCAGAATGAACCCCTGCGCTCGATGAAATTCACCATTATCACCCCCTGCTACAATGCCGCTGACTATCTGCCGGAAACCCTCGATTCGGTGCTGAATCAAACGGCAGTACGTTCTGGTCAGGTGGAATTAGAATACTTAGTCCAAGATGGCGGCTCCACCGATGGCACCCTGGAATTACTAAAAAGCTACCATCACCCCGATGTACACATCTATTCTGCGCCGGATCAGGGAATGTATGATGCCCTAGCCCAAGGATTTACTCACGCTAGCGGCGATGTCATTGCTTATCTAAATGCGGGGGATTTCTATTACCCTCATGCCTTTGCGGTGGTGTTAGAAATTATCGCTACCGGACAGGTGGATTGGCTCACCGGGTTTCGGGTGATTTATAATCAATATTCCCAAGTCATTCACAGCGATTTGCCCTACCCGTTTCGGCGGTCATTATTTCGCTATGGGTTATACAATCAAGCCTGGTGTCGGGTGCAACAGGAATCTACGTTTTGGACAAAAAAAGTTCATAGTAAAATTGACTTGGAACAATTAAAATCGTGGCGGTATGCCGGGGATTATTTTCTCTGGGTGCAGTTAGCCCAACACACCGAATTACAGGTGGTTTGTAGTTATTTAGGTGGGTTCAAACGGCATCCGGGACAGTTATCCGAACGGCGGGATTTGTATAACCAAGAAGTCGCCCGCATGACCCAACCGGCTACTTGGGGCGCACAAGTACAGCACGCCTGGGACTGGTGGCAGTGGCGGTGGCGCAAAAATTATCCCAAGGTCTGGCGATTTGACCCTAATATGAATAAATGGCGTTGGTATCCATAGGTATCCATGAGTCGGGGAACGTTGTTTGATAAGGTCTGGGAACGGCATCAGGTCGCCGTTTTGCCGGGGGGACAAACCCAGTTATTCATCGCGTTACATTTAATCCATGAGGTGACCAGCCCCCAAGCCTTCGCCATGCTCCGGGAACGGGGATTATCCGTACTGTTTCCCCAGCGGACGGTGGCTACGGTGGATCACATTGTCCCCACCGAAAACCAGCAACGCCCATTCCTGGATACGCTCGCCGAGGAAATGATAGAAACATTGGAGCGGAACTGTAAAGACTTTGGCATTAAACTATACAACATTGGTTCTGGGAATCAGGGCATTGTCCACGTGATTGCGCCGGAGTTGGGTCTGACGCAACCGGGGATGACGATTGCCTGTGGGGATAGCCATACCTCGACGCACGGGGCGTTTGGGGCGATTGCCTTCGGGATTGGTACGTCGCAGGTGCGGGATGTTCTGGCAACCCAAACCCTGGCGGTGTCGAAGCTAAAAGTACGCAAAATTCAGGTGGACGGCGAATTGGCTCCGGGGGTGTACGCCAAGGACGTGATTTTGCACATCATTCGCACCCTGGGCGTGAAAGCGGGTGTGGGCTATGCCTATGAGTACACAGGCAGTACCATTAGCGCATTAAATATGGAAGAACGCATGACAATTTGCAATATGTCCATCGAGGGGGGCGCCCGGTGTGGTTATGTGAATCCGGATCAGGTGACCTACGATTACCTGCGGGAGCGTCCTCATGCCCCGACCGATTGGGAACGGGCGGTGTCCTACTGGCAGACCCTGGCGAGTGACCCGGATGCTGTGTATGACGATGTAGTGACGTTTAATGCTGAAAAAATTGCCCCAACCGTCACCTGGGGAATTACGCCGGGACAGGGGATCGGGGTGGACGAACGTGTGCCCACCCTAGAGGAATTGCCTCCGAGTGAGCGGGATTTGGCCGCCGAGGCCTATCAGTACATGGGAGTAACGCCGGGGCAACCGATTGCCGGGATGCCGGTGGAGGTATGTTTTATTGGCAGTTGTACGAACGGTCGCATTACCGATTTGCGGGAGGCGGCACGGGTTGCCCAGGGGCGCAGGGTGCAACCGGGGGTGAAAGCCTTTGTCGTACCGGGTTCCGAGGTGGTGAAACGGCAGGCGGAGGCGGAGGGGTTGCACGAAATCTTTATGGCGGCGGGGTTTGAGTGGCGGCAACCGGGGTGTTCCATGTGTTTGGCGATGAACCCGGATAAGTTGCAGGGGCGGCAGGTGAGTGCATCTTCGTCGAATCGCAATTTTAAGGGGCGGCAGGGGTCGGCGGCGGGGCGGACGTTGTTGATGAGTCCGGCGATGGTGGTGGCAGCGGCGGTGACGGGACGGGTGACCGATGTGCGGGAATTGCTCTGAAGCGGGTGAATTTGGGAAAGTTGCCCCACTTGCGTATAATTGAGGGTATCGTCACGCCTTGACCTACCCATGACCCAATGCGCTTTGAGCGTTTGTACTGTGCCCGTGTTGGCGGTGGTACTGTTGGGGGCGGGGTGGCAACAGGTGAATCAAACGTTGGGGATTTGGGCGCAAGAGGTGTTTCGGGGGGAGCGGTTGCCCGTGTTGCCGACACCGCCAGAGGAATAGCTGGGTCATATCCTCGCCCTCAGTAGGCTGGGCGGTTATCATGCAGGAGTCCAAGGGATGAGTACACTGTTGAGTTCCAGTTTGGTGGAATCGGCGGACGTGGTACCGGTTGTGGGGATGCGCCATCTGGGGTTGATTGAATCCCTGTTGGAATCGGTACTCCAGCAGGAATGTGGCTCCCATTTGGTGGATTTACTGCGCCAGTTACAATCGGTGTGTTTATTGGAAGGCAAAGCCCAAAGCGTGGCGAGTGCGGAAGCGGCGGCCTTGGTGGAACACTTGGACTTACATGCGGCCATTCGGGCGACCCGGGCTTTTGCCCTCTATTTTCAGTTGATTAACATTGTGGAACAGTACCACGAACAGTGTGAGAAAAAGCGGCGACAAAAACCCGCAGTTTCCAGTAGTAATGGGCATGCGCCGCCCACCTGGTCCTATTTGGAGCAGTCCCTGGCTCCCCGGGAGGAGGTGGGCAGTTTGCGCTGGTTGTTCCCCTATTTGAAGCGGATTAATGTACCCCCTGGGCGCATCCAAAGTGTGATTGACCAAATGGAAATTCGCCTGGTCTTTACCGCCCACCCGACCGAAATCGTGCGCCATACGATCCGGGATCGGCAGCGACGGATTGGGCATTTATTGGCCAAGTTGGACTGGACGGAAGCGGGGTTGGCGCAAGGGGTGACGGCGCTGTGGGAAGTGGAGGCGGTCAAGGCGGAATTATTGGAAGAAATTCGGCTGTGGTGGCGCACGGATGAATTGCACCAGATGAAACCGACGGTTTTGGATGAGGTGGATTACACCTTGCACTACTTCCAGGAAGTTTTGTTTGATGCCGTGCCGCTGTTGTATGAACGGTTTTGCCAGTCGTTGCACGCGACCTTTCCGAATTTGCGCCCGCCCAAGTTGGATTTTTGCCAGTTCGGTTCTTGGGTGGGAGCCGACCGGGATGGCAACCCTTCCGTGACCCCACAGGTGACGTGGCAAACGGCGGTCTTTCAACGGAGTATTGTTCTCAAAAAGTACTTACAATCGGTGGAAAAGCTCACCAGTTTACTGAGCTTATCTCTGCACTGGAGTAATGTTCTGCCGGAGTTGTTGGAGTCTCTGGAGCAGGACAAGTTACAGATGCCGGAAGTCTATGACCAGTACGCCATTCGTTATCGGCAGGAACCCTATCGCCTGAAACTGGCCTATATGCGCCAACGGTTACACAATACTCTGGCGCGTAATCAACAACTGACTCACCCGGATTGTGTTTTGCCGACGGATTGGGTGTACTACGCAACGGGGGCGGAATTTCTCGCCGAGCTGGATTTGATTCACCGCAGTTTGCAGGCCAGTGGCTTGACCTGTCGGGCGTTGGAGCATTTGCTGATTCAGGTGGCGACGTTTGGGTTTATCCTGGCGCGGTTGGACATTCGCCAGGAGAGTGCCCGCCACGAACAGGCGTTGGCGGAAATTGCCCAGTATGTACAGGTTTTGCCCCAGGATTATCTGGAAATGAGCGAGGTGGAGCGGTGTGCCTGGCTGTTGGGGGAATTGCAAACCCGCCGTCCCTTGATCCCCAATCGGTTGCCCCTATCGGAAGCGACCCAGGAGACGGTGGCGACGGTGCAGATGCTGGCTCGCCTGCAACAGGAATTTGGGGTGGAGATTTGCCAGACGTACATTGTCAGTATGAGTCACTGTCTAAGTGATCTGCTGGAGGTGTGGTTGCTCCTGAAGGAAGCCCAGATTTACGACCCGGTGAGCCATCGGAGTACGGTGCAGGTGGTGCCCCTATTTGAAACGGTGGAGGATTTGCAACGCTCGCCTCAGGTGATGGAGCAGTTGTTCCGCTTGCCCTGGTATCAGGATTATTTGCGCCAGAGCAGTAGTTCTTTGCAGGAGGTGATGTTGGGCTACTCGGATAGTAATAAAGATTCCGGGTTTCTCAGCAGTAATTGGGAAATTTACAAGGCGCAGCGGGCACTGCAACAGGTGGCGGCTCAGTATGGGATCAGTCTGCGGTTTTTTCACGGGCGGGGTGGCTCGGTGGGACGGGGGGGTGGCCCCACCTACGAGGCGATCCTGGCGCAACCGGGGGATACCATCAACGGGCGGATCAAAATCACGGAGCAGGGGGAGGTCTTGGCTTCTAAGTATTCTCTGCCGGAATTGTGCTTATTTAATCTGGAAAATGTGAGTACAGCGGTATTACAGGCTAGTTCCTTGAAGTTGGGGTTTGATGAGATCATTCCCTGGCATGAAATCATGGATGAATTGGCACAACGTTCCCGTCAGCATTACCGGCAGTTGATTTATGAGCAACCGGATTTTTTAGACTTTTTCCATCAGGTCACGCCGATTGAGGAAATCAGTCAATTACAGATTAGTTCGCGTCCGTCCCGGCGGAAAGGCAAACGGGATTTTGCCAGTTTACGGGCGATTCCCTGGGTGTTTAGTTGGACGCAGACTCGGTTACTGTTACCGGCCTGGTATGGGTTGGGCACGGCTCTAGCCGAATTTGTTGCGCAAAACCCGGAAGAGCACTTGAAATTGCTGTGTTATTTTCATGCCAAGTGGCCGTTTTTCCGTATGGTAATTTCCAAAGCAGAAATGACCTTGGCTAAGGTGGATTTGAAGATGGCGCATCACTATTTAGAACAGTTAGCTCAGCCCCAAGATAAACCCCGTTTTGAACCCTTGTTTCATCAAATTACGGAAGAATATCAACGCACACGGGAGATGGTGTTAACGATTACCAATCGGGAGCGATTGCTGGATGAAGATGTGAATTTACAACAGTCGGTGCAGTTACGCAATGCCACGATTGTGCCGTTGGGTTTTTTGCAAGTATCCCTGTTAAAACGGTTGCGGCAACCGCAACCGGCAGGCTTGGCATCTCGTTACAGTAAAAGTGAATTATTACGAGGAGCGTTGTTAACCATCAATGGCATTGCGGCTGGGATGCGCAACACGGGTTAAATTTTTAAGGGCATTTCTATTTATTTAACCTGAGTTCGGGATAAGGGGTTGGTAAAAAAAGAGAAGTCATCGAGCTACCCTCACCCCCGACCCCTCTCCCATCGAGAGTTTCAAGTAAATAATGAGTACCTCTATGTATTTAAGCGGGCAGAGAATTTCTGAGTGAGAATGCAGAGATGACGGGGAACCAGAGGCGGGGGGTGCCCCCCTGCGACGGCTGATTCACAATTTTTAGAAGTGCCCTGTAATTATTGGTGGTGTGATGGTGCCATTATCATCAATCAGTTGAAACTCTCCTCCCATCAAGGGAGAGGGGAGAAAAACCAAAGTCGGGGGCTGCGCCCCTGCGACCGCTAATCACCAATTTTTAGAGGTGCCCTTATGATTGCTATAGTCTCCATATATGGGGCACGTCTATTTATTCAATCGGGAAAAGAATTTCTCGGTTAGAATCCAGAAATTACGGAGAAGGTGCCCCCCTGCGACCGCTCATTAACAATTGATAGAGGTAGCCTGTGGCTCTTTAGCTTTTTTGTTTTTGAATTGTTTAGGATTGCTCTATAGCAATCCCTTTCGAATTGGCACCAAGGGTCGCCGGGGCGTTGCCCCCGTTTCTGGTTCCCCGTAATTCGGGCGTTCTGGCAATAAAATTTTCCCTTGGCTTTAATAGGTAGAGGTACCCTGATGCCGGTCAGCCAGGTGAGAGTCGATGGATTATCAGCGATTTATTAGAGCACTTCCGGGGCTTTATCACAATTGGGGGAGCGAATCGGTCTCGCCTAAGTCTGAGGAATTTGAGGCGATGTTGCGCCAAGTGAACGGTATGACCACCCCGAATGTCCTCCAACTGCTCAACTTTGCTGTTACCTGCCTGGAGCCAGAGGAGGTGTATTGTGAAGTGGGGTGCTTTCAAGGGGCAACCCTGATCGGCGCATTGCTTCACCATCCCGACTGCATGGCCTATGCCGTCGATAACTTCTCAGAATTTGACCCCCTGGGCGAGAACCAGGAAAAGTTGATGCAAAACCTGGCACATTTTAACCTGGAAGAACAGGTGTTCTTTTGTAATCAGGATTTTGAAGCATTTTTTGCAGACTTACGAGAGTTACAGAGTGGCGACCGCATCGGTATTTACTTCTACGATGGTGCCCACGACTATCGCTCTCAACTGATGGGGTTGTTATTGGTCAGACCGTTCCTGGCAGACCGAGCCTTGATCATTGTGGATGATAGCAACTGGGACGGCGTACAACAGGCCAACTGGGACTTCATTGCCACCCATCCCCAGTGCGATTTGCTCCTCGATTTACCGACCCCAGGAGACGGCCACCCCAGTTTTTGGAATGGGCTTCAGGTATTGAGGTGGGATACCCAGACAACCCATCACTACGACTGGTCAACCCTGGTGCAAAAGCGCAAAATCCACTTGATGCAGGCGATTTATAATATCCCCCACCTGGCTTTATCGCCGTTGCCATCGAGTTCAGAAAAATCTGGAGGTTTATTTGAACCTGGGCGATATTCTGTTAGTTCAGAATAAGATTGAGCCAGCAATCGCCTCCTATGAAACTGCTTTGCAACTGAATCCAGCAACAAATCGCCCCCATCACGGCTTAAACCTTGCCCACGAACTTATCCCAGAATGAAGTCAAAGCCTGCACGTTTGCAGGGGATCGCCTGTGCGGAC
>JAUQVQ010000055.1:0-7528 GCA_039794725.1 Gloeomargarita sp. HHBFW_bins_162 | reverse complement strand
GACCCTTGTTGTAAATTCAAACGGAACCGCTCTCGCTGTATATTTAAACAACGATTCGAGAATACAGGAAAGAGAAAGAACCCAATACGGGGGCGGTGCCCCTGCGACCCTTGTTGTAAATTCAAACGGAACCGCTCTCGCTGTATATTTAAACAACGATTCGAGAATACAGGAAAGAGAAAGAACCCAATACGGGGGCGGTGCCCCTGCGACCCTTGTTGTAAATTCAAACAGAACCGCTCTCGCTGTATACTTAAACTTGGTAATAATTCTTAACAACTCCGATGACCAAAGTAACAGTGGGAACAGTAGCCCCGGATTTTCAACTGCCCGATGCGGAAGGGAAGCCGATCACCTTAGCGCAATTTCAGGGGCAATGGGTGGTTTTGTACTTTTACCCCAAAGATGATACGCCGGGGTGTACGACGGAAGCCTGTGCCTTCCGGGACAATTACACCGCTTTTCAGGAGGCGGGAGCGGTGGTGATTGGCGTCAGTAGCGATGATGCCCCAAGCCACCAAAAATTCAAAAGTAAGTACAATTTACCGTTTATTTTGGTCAGCGATACGAACAACGAACTACGGCGCACCTACGGCGTACCGGCGACGTTTGGCCTAATTCCGGGTCGAGTGACCTACGTAATTGACCCGCAAGGGGTGGTGCGCTTGGTGTTTGATTCCCAGTTTGATTTTCGTGCCCACGTGGACAAAGCCCTCGCCACGATCAAAAACAGCACCCCATGAACGAGCAATTTCTCACCCTGGAAGAGTCCGCCCAGGTGGATGCGGCGCTGCTGTCTTCCCATGAAAAATTTTTGACCCGCCTGACCATTTCTTCCCTGCGCCTGCTGACGCATATCGCCCAAACCTACCAGGTGCCGGTGGAACACCTTACCCCCACCCAGATCATTGCCTGGTTTGAACAGGACAGCAAAATACGGCGAGAGCAAGGAGCCGCCGCCGCATTTTTGAAATGGGATTAACAATGTAATAACGTGAGGAGTGAATCAGCGTCAGAAAAATGCAACTAGAACCAACTAACCCCGACCCCGAATGGGCGCAGGCGGCACAAAGGGTTCCGGCGGGGCTTCCACGGCCGGAGTCGGCGGGTAAAACACCCCATCCCGAGCGCAACCGGTTTCAATCGGACGGCAGTTCAGGTTAAACAGCGAAGAGGTGTAGGGGTTGGGAAAATCCTGCACCCGGTAGGTCGGCCCCGGAATCTGACCCTGAATGTCCATAATGTTGACGGTCAACTCGGACAGGTTGCGGGCATCGGTCTGCACGGCGATTTCCGGGCCACCCGGAGTCGTTTTCAACCGGCCAATGTGCAGATTAAACAGGGTTTGGGTTTGCCCCGCCAACCAGGATTGGTAGTAGTAGCCACCCGTATTGCCGAAGTACACTTGGTTGTACATCCGTTGCAACGGCAGGGTGTTCGGCCCGGTGGTGAAATGGGTAAACCCGTTGGGATAACTCTCAAAAAATTGCGCCTTGGCCGGAGCTGCTACGCCCACCACCAAACCGCCGATGGCCAGCATGAGTAACTTTTTCATGGGGAAATTCACTCCTCAAAACAAAATAGGTGAAACGTACTGCTGATTCTATTTCTAACTATAGGGGACTTTTTCAGTCTTGCAAAGCCCTACCCTGGTGAATTTATGCCTAAAATTGAAGAGAAACCCATCAACTCATGAGAATCATGCCGGTACAGGTGCGGTTTTTACCCGATGATATTACGGTGTCAGCGACGGTCGGGGAACCCCTGTTGCGGGTGGCGGAACGGGCGGGGGTAGTGATCCCGACCGGGTGTTTGATGGGGTCGTGCCATGCCTGCGTGGTGGATTGGGAACTGGAGCCGGGAGCCGAACCGGAGGTGGTGCGAGCCTGTTTAACCAGCATTCCGCCGGGACAAGCGGTTTTAACCGTTCATCTTTACTGCGACCCCACCTGGTAATAATTCTTAGCACCGGGGGTGTGGCAATGGGGCGGGGCTGGCTTTAAGCTAAAAAACAGCCTGTGTATGGGAGGAAAATTATGGTGCAACGGGGTTCAAAGGTACGGATTCTCCGCAAAGAGTCCTACTGGTATCAGGATGTGGGTACGGTGGCATCGGTGGATCAAAGTGGCATTAAATATCCGGTGATTGTGCGGTTTGACCGGGTCAACTACACCGGCTACAGCGGCGAACAGGGCGGCGTGGCAACCAACAATTTTGCCCTGGATGAACTGGTGGAAGTGGAACCGCCCCCGAAAAAAGGGAAATAGTTGCCCGAATTACCCGAAGTTGAAATCGTCCGCCGGGGGTTGGTTAATCTGACCCCTGGTTTAACCATTACCCAGGTGGAACTCCTGCGCCCGGATTGTGTGGCCGGGAATGTCGAGGAATTTATTGCCGGGTTAGAACAGCAACATCTTCAGGGTTGGCAACGGCGGGGTAAGTATCTCCTGGGGCAATTGGATAACGGCGGTACGTGGGTGGTACATCTGCGGATGACGGGGCAATTGCTCTGGTTAACCGCACCGCAACCGGTGACCAAACACACCCGGGCACGGATTTTTTTCGCCCAAGGGCAAGAGTTGCGCTTTGTGGATCAGCGCACCTTTGGGAAAATGTGGTGGGTGGCACCGGGGCAGGCAATTACCCAAGTTGTCCCCGGGTTAAGAGCAATCGGGCCAGAGCCGTGGGATTGTTCTGTAGAAAATTTATACTTAAAATGTCAAACCTCCCAGCGTCCGATTAAATCGGCTCTGTTGGATCAAACCTGGATTGCCGGGTTGGGGAATATCTACGCCGATGAATGTTTATTTTTGAGTGGCATTGACCCCACTACGCCCTGCCGTTCCCTAGCTCGCCCCCAGATGGAAACGTTACACCGAGCGATAATTCAGGTGTTAGAAACCAGTATTGAGGTGGGGGGTACGACGTTTTCCCATTTTCGCCATGTGCAGGGGATGAACGGCCATTACCTCAACCAAGCCTGGGTCTATGGGCGGGCGGGGCAGGCGTGCCGGGTGTGTGGCACACCGATTCACCGGCGCAAAATTGCCGGTCGTTCCAGCCATTGGTGTCCCCGCTGTCAGCCCAAGGAGTGACCCAGGCGACTCACCAAACACTGATAGCGAATCCCCTCCGTCTCCAGCGTACCGGGGTGGATGGTGCCCTCGTTTTGTAAGACAAATTCATCCCGGCGAATGTGCACCGGGGGTTGTCCCAGGGGTTGGATGTGGGTGCCATTGGCACTTTGATCCACCAGGATAAATTTCCCCCGGCGAAACTCGATCCGGCCGTGTTGGCGCGAAACCTGGTCAAGGCGAATCACCAAATCATTGTCCGGTGCCCGTCCCAGACTGAGGGTGTGATTGCGTTCATCCAAGTAATGCACCTGATCCCGAAATTGCAGGCGTAACCGCATCACCGGTGGAGGAGTAACCGGCGGGGTAACACTTCCTCCGACAATCGTGGCATCGGAGGCATGAACAAGAATTTCATAAACCTCGACGGGTTCTTGTCTCCCTCGGATCAAGGTGCGATCCATCAGGCGTTTTTGCAGGGGTAAATTGGGGTCAATTTGCCGCACGGTTTCCGCCGGGGTGAGAATTTGGTTGCGTTTGGCTAACTGCACCATGCGAGCCGCTACATTCACCGCATCCCCAAAAATATCCCCATCCTCCTGTTCAATGACTGCCCCATGGTTAAAACCTACCTTCAAACCGGAAACCACCTTGCGATTCAAAAAAAACTGTGCCGCCTGGTCTTGCATCTCAAAGGCCGCCTGCGCCGCCAAGGACGGGTTGGGAAACCGCATCATGATCTCATCGCCGATGGTTTTGATGACCTGTCCTTGATACTTTTGCCCCACCAGATGCAACAGTTGCAAACAATCACTTACCAGCACCAACGCCGCCTCATCCCCGAGCGTCTCGTAGAGCTTCGTACTGCCGCTGATGTCAGCAAAGAGAATTGTGGACTCGCTCCCCATTACCCCAACGGTTACGGTTATTAGTCATAAGTATCCCAGATTATCATAGCCTTAAGCGGTCAGGGATGAACGGCCAAGAAATCACAGGAATTTACCTCAGCCTGACGCAACCCCAAGGGTTGACTATAATAAAAAATACCGGTACGTCGGGCTGTCACTTTTGGAAGAAACCCTATGGAGAGCATCCTCGCCAAATTACGAGACTGGTTAAGACGTTTGCTTGATGTCCTGCTCGGCCCCCAACCCGAAGCGGAACCGATTCCTGTCCCGGTGGATGACCGCCGTTAGTGCATATCCTGGTATTGCATGGCCCGAATTTGAACCTGTTGGGGCGGCGGGAACCAGAACTTTACGGCGCACTCTCGTTAGAAGCAATTAATCAAGAGTTACACACCCAGGCGGCCAGTTTAGGGGTAGATATTACCTGCCGTCAGTCCAATCACGAGGGCGTTTTGGTGGATTGGATTCAGCAGGCAGTGGGTGAATTTCAGGGGTTACTGATCAATCCGGGGGCGTACACCCACACCAGTTTGGCGATTGCGGATGCGATCCGGGGCACGGGCATTCCCACGGTGGAAGTTCATATCAGTAATATCTACAAACGGGAAGCGTACCGTCATCATTCGTGGATTGCCCCTGTAGCGATTGGGCAAATCAGTGGGTTGGGAGTGGGGAGCTATCGGTGGGGTTTAGCGGCGTTGGTGGAGTATTGTCGGGAGCATTCATCCCAGAAATTGTACTGACATTATCCGTGAGCGTGGTACAAATCGCATCCAGGGGCAGGTCGTTGGGGTCAAAGCCGAAGGGGTCTTGGATTTCTCGCCCCAGTTCTTCAATCCCAAACAGGATAAACCCGACCAAACAGCTTACCAAGACCGTCCACCAGCCCAATTTCGGCACGAGTACAAAGGGCAGACACAGGCAATAAACCAAAATCAACCGGCGCAGGTAAATCAAATAGGCGGGGGGAATCGGGGTTTGGCGGATGCGTTCACAGGCGGTCAACCCTTGGATCATGGCATTGAGAAATTGATTTAATTCCAGTAACCGCACCGTATCAATGCGTTCCTGTTGAAATTCCTGGTGCAGGTAGTTTTGTATCCACAGGGTAATTTGCAAAGGACGGTTGGCTACTTGACTCAGGTGGTGCAATTCATCGGGGGGAAAATAGGGGGCTAATTCCTGATTTTCGTTGACATCCCGCAGGTGTAATTTCGTAGCGATGGCAAAACCGGGTAACATCTGTAAAATGCGTTGGCGACGTTGATGGGTTTCTGCGTCCGGCACCGGAACACATAACTGAATCGTGCGGGCTAAATTTCTCACATTCACGACAATATCGCCCCAGGCTTTGCGCCCTTCCCAGAAGCGGTCGTAGGAACTATTGGTGCGAAACACCAGCAGTAAACCCAACACTAAGTTATACACGACACTATTGGTCAATTCCCCGAATATCCCCAGCGGAATCGGCCAATGGTTTTGCCATAGGACAATCACGAGAACGCTATACAAACCAAACAGTAAAATCAGCGGTGTAATCAAAGGCAAGACAGAACCTCGTAACGTCACAACAGAACGCAACCAAATCCGCATGGTCGCCAGGGGTGAACGGGAGGATTCAGGAGTCATCAGACGGCACAAAAACAGGTGGAGAAAACTGACGAATCATGTTTATACTACGGCGAATCATGGTGCAGAGATCATCTAGGCGTAAATCATTCACATCCAACCCAAACGGATTTTCAATTTCCCGTGCCAATTCCTCGACCCCCATCAAAATAAAGGCCACCATGCCCACAATTAATACCATCGCCCAACCCAATTCCGGTTTCAATCCCCACGGCAAAGCCAGACAATAAACTAAAATTAATTGCTTCAAATAAATCACATAAGCCAAGGGCACGGGGGTCTGGACAATCCGCTCACAGGCGGCCAATCCCTGAATCAATTGGTTAATCAAATCATCCAATTCCCAAGCTCGGTTAGAATCCAACCGTTGCTGGTGAACTTGTTTTTGTAAGTATTCCTGTAACCAGAGGGTGATATACACGGGGCGATTGGGAACATGAGCCAATTCAGCACATTCTGAGGGCGTTAATAAGTCGGCTAATTCTTGGTTATCCGGTTCTGCCCGTAGGTGTAATTTCATGGCAATCGGAAAGGCAATGAGTAATTGAAACGCCCGTTTTTTCGCTTGCCATTCTTGTTCATTCAAAACAGGAATACTCACTTGGATGGTGCGGGCTAAATTACGGATGGCAATTACAACTTGTCCCCAGGCTTTGCGCCCTTCCCAGTATCTATCGTAGGAACTATTGGTGCGGAAAACGAGTAATAAACCCAGCACCAAATTGTAGGCTACATTCGAGGTTAATTCCCCCAAAATACTAATGGGCAATTTCCAGCCCATTTGGCGGGTAAACACAATCAGGGCACTGTAGGCCATAAATAGGGCAATCCGAGGCGCAATCCGGGGCAAAACCGACCCCCGCATCTGGAGTGCCAGCCGAAACCAAGGTTGTGTCCTCGCCATCACCATGCCCATTCTCTGCGCTCTGTTTCTCCATTATTACGCTCGCCCGGTACAATGATTCCCAGTCCCAATTTGCACCAACGGCATGAAACGGCCACGCGTCCTATCCGGGGTTCAACCCACCGGCAATTTGCATTTAGGTAATTACTTGGGGGCAATCCGCAACTGGGTCATGGGTCAAACCGAGCGGGAAAATTATTTTTGTGTGGTGGATTTGCACGCCATGACTGTCCCCTACAACCCGGCAGAATTGGGGCAAAATTCCCTCACTGTAGCGGCATTGTACTTGGCTTGCGGTTTAGACCCGCAGTACAGTGTCATTTTTATCCAGTCCCACGTGCCTGCCCATAGTCAACTGGCCTGGTTGTTAAACTGCATTACGCCCTTGAATTGGTTGGAACGGATGATTCAATTCAAAGAAAAAGCCTTGAAACAGGGGGAAGATGTGGGGGTGGGGTTACTCGATTATCCGGTGTTGATGGCCGCCGATATTTTGCTCTACCAAGCGGATTTAGTCCCTGTCGGCGAAGACCAAAAACAACATTTAGAATTAACGCGAGACATTGCCCAACGGTTTAACTATCTTTTTGCTACACCAGAGCAACCGATTTTGAATGTACCGGAACCGCTGATTGGCACGGCAGGGGCACGGGTGATGAGTTTAACCGACGGGACGAGTAAAATGTCTAAATCTGACCCTTCCGATATGAGTCGGATTAATTTGCTTGACCCGCCCGATGTGATTCAGAAAAAAATTAAACGCTGTAAAACCGACCCGTTCCGGGGTTTGGAATTTGATAATCCTGAGCGACCTGAATGTCATAATTTACTCACCCTTTATCAAATTTTTAGCCAACAGGATAAAGCCACCGTTGCCAATGAAGTGAAAGATATGGGTTGGGGAGAATTTAAGCCCAAATTAACCGAAGCGATTATTCACCATTTGCACCCATTACAACAAAAATATCAGGAATTGATGGCGGCCAAAGATTATCTGTACCAGGTGTTGAGAG
>JAUQVQ010000054.1:0-7558 GCA_039794725.1 Gloeomargarita sp. HHBFW_bins_162 | reverse complement strand
AACTCAACTCTAAACCCTTGAACAAATCCAGGTTTCTTGGCTTGGGTAAGCCCCCGTTTGGGATTTTCTCCCCTCTCCCGTGATGGGGTGAGGGTGAATATGACAACTTAAGAATTATGGGCACCTTCCTTATATTTATTCAAGCGAGCCAAGAATCTCTTAACTGGAATCTAGAGATTACGGAGAACCAGAGACGGGGGGTGCCCCCCTGCGACCGCTCATTGACAATGTTTAGAGGTACCCTTTATGTATTCGAGTGGGCAGAGATTATCGAGAACCAAAGACGGGGGGTGCCCCCCTGCGACTGCTAATCGCCTATTTTTAGAGGTGCCTTTTATTCAATCGGACAAAGAATCCCTTGGCCAGAATCTAGAGATTACAGAGAACCAAAGACGGGGGGTGCCCCCCTGCGACCGCTAAATTACTAATTAATAGAGGTTCCCTGATGCAAGAGGTCTAATGACTGAAAAGGCTATATCTCAATTGCTCATCGTCGGTGCCGGGGGCTAGTTGACATTCAGTTTGGACACAGGTTCATCGGACAGACAGGGGTGCATGCGGGCAGCCTGGGGCAATTCCAACGTCAGTCCCTGCCCCAAGAGCAATCGCCCCTGAACCCGTTCGACCAGCATTTGCGCCACATACAACCCCATCCCCGGTCGAGTCGGCCCCAAGGGATACCACAGTTCGCCCAAATCCAATTCCGGTACGCCAATTTGTATCCCTACCCCTGTTCCCCCCGACCAGCCCCGCACCTCCACCTGGGTAGCGCCGGGGGTGTGCGCCAGAGCATAGTCCAACACCTGCACCAAAATGGGTACCAACAGTTGCGAGTCCGTCCACAGCGGCGGCAAGTCCTGAATCCGCCACACCACCCGCTCTGTACCGTACTGCACCGACAATTCCTGCATCACCTCCGGCACTAACTCCAACAGATGCACAGGGCGAAAATGCCCCGGCACCACCTGCCAGCGCGCCACCGTCAACACCGCTTCCACCAACTGGGACAACTGGGTCACCTGAGTCTGGACAATTTCCAAAAAATGACGGGTCTGGGCATGACTCAGCCGGTTTTGTGCCTGTAACAGCGTATCCACAAACCCCTTAATACTGGTTAACGGTGTCCGCAATTCATGGCTGATGGTATCAATAAATTCCTGTTGCGATTGCTCCAAGTCCCGGCTATGTTCCGGCACAAAACTCCAGACCAACTCCCCCGACGGCAATTTCCGCACCACCACACGCATCGTCAACCATGTCTCCGGCGTTGACAAGCGCACTCGTCCCCCCGCTTCCTGCCAGCGTAAATAAGGGGCTAACTCCGGCCAAAATTCTGTGATCGGATGCCCCTGTACCTGTCGGGGATCAAGACAAAACCAATCCGCCATCACCTGATTGCAGTGAAAAATCTGCCCCTCCGCTTGGGTTAAAACCACCCCAATCGGTAAGCAATTGATAACATCATTCATTAGCTTCATGGGGCATCTAGGGTCATTAGAATCTAGTGTAACGACCGAACCAGAAGCCCCAGAAATTCTCTACCGAAAAGTTTAATAGCTCCGAAGGAATTATTAAGAAAACTGCCAGCTTTTCTTGAGTATTTATGCAGAAGTGGTCGTCATGACTGGGGATGAAAGTAATGGTAAATTTGCTGGGCTAACCGAGTGCCAATCCCCGGTACTTGGGCGAGTTGTTCTGCCGTTGCCGCTTGGATCATATCAAGGGAATGAAAATAAGCAAATAATTGTTTTTGTCGTTGATGACCCAAACCAGGAATTTGCGCCAGGGTGGAATAACGATAGCGGCGCGAACGTTGTTGGCGATGAAATTTAACGGCAAATCGGTGTGCTTCATCCCGTAACCGCCGCAATAGTTGCATCCCCGGTTGCTCTGGGTCAGCAACTAAGGGAGTAGGTTGACCCGGCAGATAAACTTCTTCGTGTTTTTTCGCCAGCGCAATCACCTGTAAATCTTCGGCAAATGACCCGGAATTTAACACCTTCATCGCCGCCGATAATTGCCCTTTCCCACCATCAATCACCACTAAATCCGGCCAATCGGCATCACCCAGTGTTGCCCGCTCCGGGTCACGCATCCAGGGGGCAAAACGCCGCTGAATCACCTCGGCCATGCTGGCAAAATCATCACTATGACCTGGGGCAACTTGCGGATTTTTAATGTTGTAATGGCGGTAGTGTTGTTTGGCGGGTTGCCCATCAATAAAGACAACCTGTGAAGCGACCACATTAGTTCCTTGTAGGTGGGAAATATCGTAGGCTTCCATACGATGGGGAATGTCGGGTAAATTTAATAATTCAGCTAAATCATGGAGAGCCAGTAAATTGGCTTCGATGGCTCGTTGTCGCCGGTTGAGTTCCAATTCGGCATTTCGCATGACCATGTTAATTAATTCGGCTTTTTGCAGACGTTGGGGGGTGTGAATTTTAACTTTACCTTGGCGTTTTTCACTGAGAAAGTTACTGAGTAATTCCCCTTCGGGTAAGTCATACTGCACTAGGATTAACGGGGGAATTTCCACCCCGTCCACTTGGGTGTAATGCTCTTCTAAAACTCGCTGTAAAATTGCTCCCGGTTCATCCCCCTGCCGTTGCGTAAAAAAGCCCAATTGTCCCACCAATCGCCCCGCCCGCATTTGGAACAGTTGAATACATACGTATTGGTCATCCATCGCTAAGGCGACAGCATCTAAAATGGCGTGTTCATCGGGTAAATTCACTTTCGGTTGTTCCCCTAACCCTTGCAATCGGCGGATTTGATCCCGCACGTGTGCCGCCGCTTCAAAATTCATTTCTGCAGCAAATTGGTGCATTTTTTGCGAAAGTTTGGTGATTAATTCTTCCGTGCGTCCCTGGAAAATCATGGCGACTTGGGCAACGGTTTGATGGTATGCTTCAGGGCTAATTAATTTCTGACAAACCCCGGGACAGCGACCGATTTGATAATTCAAACAGGGGCGGTCAGGAAACAGCGGTTTAGGACGTTGCCGCAGGGGAAATAATCGGTACATTAACCCCAGGGTTTGTCGCAGTTGAACGGTATCAACATAAGGGCCATAGTAGCGGTCTTTGGGGTGAGTTAATCGGCGTTTGCGGGTAATAAAAATCCGGGGATAATCCTCCGACCAAGTGATGCACACGTAGGGGTAAGTTTTATCATCTTTAAGCAAGATATTGTAGTAGGGCTGATGCTGTTTGATTAAATTGGCTTCCAGAACCAGGGCTTCGGTTTCTGTATCGGTGACAATAAACTCAATTTCACTAATTTGTTGCACCATGAGGGCAATCCGGGGGCTGAGGCGGTGATCCTGGCGAAAGTAGGACTGCAAGCGACTGCGTAATCGCTTTGACTTGCCAATGTACAAAATGTTGTCCAGGCGGTCTTTGAAAAAATAAACCCCCGGTGCCAAGGGCGCTTCGGCCAGCCGTTGCTGGAGCCGTTCGGGATGGTGAATCAGGGTGGGTTCCATCATAGATGCGACTGTTTATCCAGGGATACAGAGGAATCCTTTTGGAATTGGGAACAAGGGTCGCCGGGGCGTAGCTCCCGTTCTTAGTTTTCCCTGCTTTTTTTGTGTTTGAACCGTTTAGGATTGCTATAAGTGGGGAGATTGCGGACAAGGGGGCGATCTCGTCCCTCGGTTATGTATAGCTGTTGTCTTGACATTGTTTCGCTCATCGACTCAGAAAAAACCGACATAAATCTTTATATATTGTCTCATGGGGTACGATAGCATTGCGGGTGGGGAATTGTCCGCCGAAGTGATCCCGCTAGGGGGCAGTTAGTAATTCTGATTACAGTGTGCTCAGAAAATAAATGTTATGGTAGATGCCATAGTGTGATCTTTTATTAAGTGACGAAATGATGAGCCAGATTTTTGATCCCCTGCCGGAAACAGCCACGGATTGCCTACTTTGTTGCTATGTTAACGCTACGAGTCAGATTCAGGTGGTGCGAATTACCGATGTGCCGAATTGGTATTTTGAGCGGGTGGTCTTTCCGGGGCAACGCTTAATTTTTACCACACCGGACTACGCCCATCTGGAGGTGTACGGTGGGACGATGGGGGACTTGGAGGATACAATTCCCTGTGCAGAGTTGGAGATCATGGGAGCCTTGGAGGAGCCGGTGTTGGTGGCGGCGGGTTCCTAAATCCTGGTCTGGTCTGGGGAAATTGCTGGGTGTCCTGCTAGAGTGGTAGTTGAGGCCGCTTTAGCGTGGAAAGGGTTGCATTCAGGCATGATCTCACTGCCAGGCCGTCAAGGCTCGCCGCTGATTTTGGTAGTGGATGATGAGCGTACCATCCGCGAACTGCTCCAACATGAGATGGAACAGGAGGGCTATCGGACGCTGACAGCGACCAATGGCGCCGAGGCGGTGGCACTGTGCCAGAAAACCCTGCCGGATATGGTGTTGTTGGATGCGGTGATGCCCACGATGGATGGGTTTCGCTGTTGTGCCGAAATTCGCAAGTGGCCGGAATGTGAAGATTTACCGATTTTGATGATCACCAGTCTGGATGATGAGGAGTCGGTGGCGGAGGCGTTTGCGGTCGGGGCAACGGATTATATTATTAAACCGTCTAAGCAAATTCACTGGGGGGTGTTGCGTCAACGGGTGCGGCGGTTGCTCCAAGCCTATGCGGCGATGCAGGAGTTGCACCAACGCAGTGCCCAGGAACGGAAGTTGACCCAGATTACGGCGCAGGTGCGGCGGTCGTTGGATTTGCAAACGATTTTGCAAACGACGGTGACGGAGGTACGGGAACTGTTGCAGGTGGAGCAGGTGGCGATTTGTGAATTTTCCCCCCATGAGGGGGCTCGGTTTACGGTGGAATCGACCGGTAAGGGGTGGCCGTCTGTGCTTTCTGCACCGCTAGGGGTGACGATGCCGCCGGTTCCCACCTCGGAGCGCTACAGTACCGATTGGTTGGTGCAGGTGACGGATGGCTATGAGGTGAGCGGGGATTCCTGGTATGGGGAGTTGATCCAGCGGGTGGGGATGCAGGCGTTTTTGGCGGTGCCGGTGGTGTTGGGGGAGCGGCTGTGGGGGTTGCTGACGGCGCACCACTATTCCACGCCCCGGAGTTGGTCGGCGCACGAGGTCAATATGCTGCGACAGTTGACCATGCAGTTGGCGAGTGCCATTCAACAGGCGCAGTTGTACCGGCAGTTGGAGGCGGCCAATAGTGAATTGCAACGGCTGGCGGCCTTTGATGGGTTGACCCAGGTGCCCAACCGGCGGCGGTTTGACGAATATCTGATGCAGGAATGGCATCGGTTGGCACGGGAACAGGCGGCCTTGTCCTTGATTTTGGCGGATATTGATTTTTTCAAACGCTACAATGATACCTACGGCCATGTGACGGGGGACGATTGTTTGCGGCGGGTGGCGCAAGCGATTAGCCAGGTGGCGAACCGGCCAGGGGACTTGGTGGCTCGTTATGGGGGGGAAGAGTTTGCGGTGATTTTGCCCAATACTCCGCTGGCGAGGGCAATGATAATGGCCGAACGGATACGGCAGGCGGTGGCGCAGCTACGGATTCCCCACGACAAATCTCTGGTGCATGGCTATGTGACCCTGAGTTTGGGGGTGACCAGTATCCTGCCTAGCCCGGAGACCAGTCCGGCGCAGTTGGTGGCGGCGGCGGATCAGGCGCTCTACCAGGCGAAACAACAGGGGCGTAACTGCGTGGTTCCTTATTGAGGCAGTAAACGGATGCGATGGCGATGGTGGGGGCGACCCCGGTGTATAGCTCGGATTGAGATTAACGGCGTGATCAATGGGGCGACTCGCAAGCGGGTTCTCAATGCCCTCAAAATTGTAAAGACTAGGAAATTTCCGGCGCTGTTGGTACGGATTGACAGCCCCGGCGGCACGGTGGGAGATTCTCAGGAGATTTACAGTGCCCTGTGTGCCCTGCAATCCCAAACCCACATTGTCGCCAGTTTTGGCAATATCTCCGCTTCGGGGGGGGTGTATATCGGCATGGGTGCGCCCCACATCATGGCGAATCCGGGGACGGTGACGGGCAGTATTGGGGTGATTTTGCGGGGGAATAATTTAGAGGAATTGCTCAAAAAAATTGGGGTGTCGTTTAAGGTGGTGAAATCGGGGCCGTATAAGGATATTCTGGCCTTTGACCGGGAATTGACCCCGGAAGAGCACCAGATTTTACAACAATTAATTGATGTCAGTTATCAGCAGTTTGTCAATACGGTCGCTACGGCTCGCCACCTGCCGGTGGAACGGGTGCGGGAATTTGCCGATGGGCGGATTTTTACTGGGGAACAGGCGCAGGCGTTGGGGGTGGTGGACCGCCTGGGAACGGAGGAGGATGCCCGGCGCTGGGCGGCGGAATTGGCCGGACTCGACCCAGAACACACCCCAGTACGCACCTTGAGTGGCAAACCCCGTTCCCTGCTGGCTCGCTTCAGTAGTGAGGTAAACACACTTAACCTGCCCTGGGACTATGCGGGGATACCCCTGTGGTTGTATAGCCCATGAAAAAACCAGCCCCGGAGAGCTGGCCCTGACTGCTGTGTTGAGAGGAGAAAAGATCAAGAACTCCTGACCTTAGCTCTGTAAACAAATGTAAAGGGATGGGGGGGATAAACGCAAGCCCCGCTCCGTACTACGGGTAGAGGCGGTTCATGGCCTGCCAACTCATGCGGGCAAATTCCGGCAAAAACCAGTCATCGGCACTGTAGCGGGCATCATCCCCAAACACTACCAAAATGTAGGCCAGGCGCCCGTCACTGCGGCTAATAATGACGGCATCGTGGCGGGAGGTGCTGGTGTGGCCTTCTTTGCCGATCACCTGGGCATCCATCGGCAGGTCGGAGCCGAGAAACCCGGTTAACTCCTGCGCCCGGACGGCGGGGGGACGTTCCATCATCGAGAGCATTTTTTGGCTCAAAGCGGGGGAAACCGCTTGCAAAGTATAGATTTCGTACAGCAAACGGGCGGTTTGCCAGGTAGTCAGTTGGTTGCGGCTGGGTTGCGCCAGGCCGCCCCGCAGTTGCAGTTCCCGTCCTTGGGGTTCCTCTTGTCCCAGGCTGTAAATGGGGAAATTTTTGTGCTTCACATTCAAATACCCGTAACCCGCCCCCCGGAAAAAATGATTCAGTTGCTCCCGTTTGTCCCGCCACTGCGCCAGTAACACCGGCGACAATTCGCCCCCCGATTCCGTGCCGGTAATGGCATCCACCACCTGGCTGGCGGCATCGTTGCTGGACTGTTGCATCATGGCGTTGAGGTCAGCCGGGGCGATGGCATCGGCTGGGAGTAACCCCGCCTGTTGATAAGCCAAAAAATTGACCAACCAAAACAATTTCACCACGCTGGCGGGATAACGCAATTCCTGTTGTTGATACCCGGCAAGCTGGGGGGTATCGGGGCGGGTGACATCCATCAGGGTGATGGATAGAGCCGGAAGGGGTAACCCCTGCTGTTGCGCCCAGGCCACCATCTGATTCACCACCGCCTGGAGTTGGGGATTGTAGGTTGTCGGCGGGGCAGTCCGAACATTATAAATCGG
>JAUQVQ010000053.1:0-7707 GCA_039794725.1 Gloeomargarita sp. HHBFW_bins_162 | reverse complement strand
TGGTGTTGGGATTGCTGATTTATTACGGGCGGGGGGTTCTGGGGAATTTGCTGGGGGAACGGCAGCGCACGATTGCCCAGACGATTGAACGGGCGGAAACAGCCCAGAAGCAGGCGGCTACGGCTCTGGCTACCGCTCAACAGAATCTTGCCCAGGCGCAGGCGATGGCGGCACAGATTAAGCAGGAAGGGGCGGCCAAAGCCGAGCAGACCCGGACAGCCCTGCTGGCGCAGGCGGCGCAGGAGGTGGAGCGGATCGGTCTGCAAGCCCAGCAGAGTATTGAACTCGAACAGGAACGCACGGTGGCGGCGATTCGTAAGCGGATTACGGAATTGACCCTGGCGCAGGTGACCCAAAAACTGCAGGAACGGTTAACGCCAGAGGTACACCGCCGCTTGATTGACCAGGGGATTGAACGGTTGGGAGGTGGGGTATGACGGCGGCGATTGCCCGGTTGACGACTCCGTATGCAGAAGCGTTGTTGGATGTGGCGCAGGCGCAGAACCAACTGGCGGCGATTGAGCAGGAATTGGGGGAAATTAACCAACTGTTGCAAACCACCCCGGAGTTGGCGCAGGTGTTGCGCAAGCCTACGATTACCCCGGAGCGCAAAAAGAATGTCCTGCGGCAGATTTTGGCGGGGCAAGTGCAACCGGTGGTGTTGAATTTTCTCCTGCTGTTGGTGGATCGGGGGCGGATTGTCCTGCTGGAACGGATCATCAGCACCTTTCAGGAGATGGCGCGCAAACTGCGGGGCGTTCAGTTAGCCCGGGTGCGTGCGGCGGTGCCCTTGACCCCGGAGCAATGCCAACGGTTAACCGAGCGGTTGACCCGTCTGAGTGGTGCCCGCCAGGTGGAATTGGAGGTCACGGTTGACCCATCGTTGTTGGGGGGCTTTACCGTGCAGTTGGGGTCGCAATTTTTGGATACAAGTTTACGCAGTCAGTTGCAACGGCTGGCGTTACGATTGAGTCAAAGTGTCGTTTAGTCCCTAAATCCCACGAGGAAGGAAGGTTATGATCAGCATCCGCCCTGATGAAATTAGTCAAATTATCCGCCAACAAATCGAGCAGTACGACCAAGCGGTGGAGGTGGCCAATGTGGGCACGGTACTGCAGGTGGGGGACGGTATCGCCCGGATTTACGGCCTGGATAAGGTGATGGCCTCGGAGCTATTGGAATTTGAAGACGGCACGGTGGGGATTGCCCTCAACCTGGAGCAGGACAACGTGGGGGCGGTGCTGATGGGCGACGGCCGGGACATTTCCGAAGGCAGTACGGTGAAGGCGACCGGGAAAATTGCCCAGGTGCCGGTGGGGGAAGCCCTGATCGGTCGGGTGGTTGACCCCTTGGGGCGTCCGATTGATGGCAAAGGGCCGGTGCATACCACCCAGAGTCGGTTGATCGAATCGCCTGCACCGGGGATTGTTGCCCGGCGGTCGGTGTACGAACCGATGCAAACCGGAATTACGGCGATTGACTCCATGATTCCCATCGGGCGGGGGCAACGGGAGTTGATCATCGGCGACCGGCAAACCGGGAAAACGGCGATTGCCCTGGATACGATCCTGAACCAGGCCGACCAGGACGTGATTTGTGTGTACGTTGCCATTGGTCAGAAAGCCTCCTCGGTTGCCCAGGTGGTGGGGGTGCTGGAAGAACGGGGGGCGCTGAAGTACAGCATCGTGGTGGCGGCCAACGCCGATGAACCGGCGACGTTGCAGTATCTGGCTCCCTACACCGGGGCGGCGATTGCCGAATACTTTATGTACCAGGGCAAGGCCACGCTGGTGATCTACGATGACCTGTCCAAGCAAGCCCAAGCCTACCGGCAAATGTCCTTGTTACTGCGGCGGCCACCGGGGCGGGAGGCCTACCCTGGGGATGTGTTTTACTTACACTCGCGCTTGTTGGAGCGGGCGGCCAAGTTGAACGATGCCCTCGGTGGGGGCAGTATGACGGCGCTGCCGATTATTGAAACCCAGGCGGGGGACGTGTCGGCCTACATTCCCACCAACGTGATTTCGATTACCGATGGGCAGATTTTCCTGTCGGCAGACCTGTTTAATGCGGGCGTGCGGCCGGCGATTAACGTGGGGATTTCCGTGTCGCGGGTGGGTTCAGCGGCGCAGATCAAAGCCATGAAGCAGGTGGCGGGGAAATTGAAACTGGAACTGGCGCAGTTTGCCGAATTGGAAGCCTTCTCCCAGTTTGCCTCGGATTTGGATAAAGCCACCCGGGAGCAGTTGGCACGGGGGCAACGGATTCGGGAAATGTTGAAACAGCCCCAGTTCTCCCCGATTCCGGTGGAAGAGCAAGTCGCCATCATTTACGCCTGTACCAACGGCTACGTGGATGATCTCCCCCGCGAGCAGGTGCAACCCTTTTTAACGGGGATGCGGGAATATCTGCGGACGAACAAACCCAAGTACGCCGAATCGGTGCGGACGGAGAAAAAACTCACCCCTGAGGCGGAAACCCTGCTCAAGGAAGCGATTACCGAATACAAAGCCAGTTTCACCGCTTAGGAGGGAAGCCATGCCCAGCTTAAAGGCGATTCGGGACCGGATTAAATCCGTAAAAAACACCCGCAAAATCACCGAGGCTATGCGCTTGGTGGCGGCAGCCAAGGTACGGCGGGCGCAGGAACAGGTCTTAGCCACTCGCCCCTTTGCAGACCGGCTGGCGCAGGTGTTGTACGGTCTGCAATCTCGGCTCCAACTGGAAAACCTGGATGTGCCCCTGTTGCAACAACGCCCGGTGAAGCGGGTGGCGTTATTGATCCTCTCCGGCGACCGGGGCTTGTGCGGGGCGTACAATGCCAACGTGATCCGGCGTGCCGACACCCGCATTACCGAGTTAAAGGAACTGGGGTTGGACTACGTGTTGATTCCGGTGGGGCGCAAAGCCACCCAGTACTTCACCCGCCGTCAGCACCCGATTGACCGTTCCTTTACCGGGTTGGAGCAGATTCCCACCGCTGAAGAGGCCCGCCGCATCAGCCAGGAGATTTTGAGTTTGTTTCTCTCGGAGGATGTGGACCGGGTGGAGGTGATTTACACCCGGTTTGTGTCGTTGATTAGCTCCAAACCGGTGGTGCAAACGGTTCTGCCCATGTCTCTGCAGGGGTTGGAACCCCAGGATGATGAAATTTTCCGGCTCACCACCCGGGAAGGTCGCCTAGAGGTGGAACGCCGTCCCCAGACCCAACCCCCCGGCGAGCTGTTCCCCCAGGAGATGGTGTTCGAGCAAGACCCGGTGCAGATTTTCAGTGCTCTGTTGCCCTTGTACCTCAACAACCAAATTCTGCGAGCTTTGCAGGAGGCGGCTTCCAGCGAACTGGCCTCACGCATGACGGCGATGAATAACGCCAGCGACAACGCCAAAGCCCTGATCAAAACCCTGACCTTGTCCTACAATAAAGCCCGGCAAGCGGCGATTACCCAACAAATTTTGGAGGTCGTCTCCGGGGCGAATGCGCTGAAGGACTAACACGCTTAGGGGCGGGGGGGTGCGGCTCGCCCGCGTCACTGGGTTTGGGTCGGTCATCGCCTGCCTCACAGGCTGAGGACAACGATTGAAAAGATTTTTTTATCATTCCTTAATCGGTTGAATGTAAAGTTTTATAAATGAATCGGGGGTAGCAATTGTTACGTAATATGGAAATAGGAAGATTTCAGTGCGGTTGAAGCGATTGCTGAAGCTGAACTGAGACTGTCCCATTCTGAGAAATCTTGGTGAGTTCTGGCCGGTTGGGGAGAAAAACCGGCTCTTTTTTTAGGGACATTCGCCCCACAGAACGGTGCTGCATTCTTTGATGCGGGTTTCCAGTTGGGCAATTTCCTGTTGGCATTGTTGTTTGAGTTGGGCGATTTCGGTGGCGGCGGCACCCGGATTACTAATGCTCGTGAGTTCACCGAGAGCCTTTTCCCACTGGGCTTTGGCGGCTTGCAATTCTTCTAACGTTTTCGCCTGAGCCGTGCCTTGACTGGCTTGGGTAATCAGGGTGCGGGCTTGGGTCAAGGCGGCTGGGGTGGGTTGGGGAGCCAACTGTTGCCAGCCGAACCAGCCCCCGGTTGCGATCACCACCAGAGCCACTACCCCCCCCGCCAGCCAAGGGAAGGGGTTCTGGCGCGCCGGGACAACGGGAGTCGCCGCTGGCGCCGTCATCATCACCGTCGGGGTGCTGGCAGGAACCGTGGGGTCGCTGACTTTCTCCGTGGTGCCCGCCGGGATGGTGTTATCCAACCCATGGGCTGGCATGGTTGGGCTAATCTCGCGGCTAAATCCCGAAATCGGCGTGGTCGGGGCAATATCGTGGGGAATGGTGGGTGCGTGGGGCTGGGCTTCCTGGTAGGTGGGTTCCGCCACCCGCAGGGCTAAATTCACCTCGGTGGTCGTGGGCGGGGCGAGTTGGGGCAGACGAGCCAGCAGGGGTTGCAAATCCTGGAATACTTCCTCCGCCCGTTGGTAGCGTTGGCTGAAGTGATAGCGCACCATTTTGGTTAGAACCTGCACCAGTTCTGGACTCGCGTTGGCTCGGTCTTGCCAGAGAATTTCCCCCGTATCCACGTCTTCGGGTAAATCCCGGGGATGTACCCCCGTCAAGGCTTGAATCGCCATCATACCCAACGCGTACAGGTCGCTACTAAAGCGGGGTTTGCCGCTGGACTGCTCGGTCGGCATATACCCCTGAGTGCCGATGCCCACCGTGTGGCTGGCTTCGCTGGGGGTTTCGCCCTCACGGTGTAATTGTTTAACCGCCCCGAAATCAATCAGGACTAAATTCCCATCCCCCTGGCGGCGAATCAGATTGCTGGGTTTCAAATCCCGATGGATCACCCCGTGATTGTGAATAAATTGCAGAATTTGCAACACATCCGTCAGAAACGTCAACACCCACCGTTCCTCAAACACCCGTCCGGGCACAAATTCCTGGGCGAGGGTATGACCGGGGACAAATTCTTCGACGAGATAAAATTCATCGTTTTGTTCAAAAAAAGCCAACAACTGGGGAATCTGGGGATGGCGCAATTTCTCTAGGGTTTCCGCTTCTTTGTAAAACAACCGGCGGGCGACTGCCATCGTTTTGGGGTCATGGCTCCCGTGGAGCATTTTCACCACGCATTGGGGTTGCCCCGGCCGTTTGGTGTCCTGCGCCACGAAGGTTTTCCCAAACCCCCCGGCGGCCAGGGTTTCAATAATCCGATACCGCCCGTCCAGTAGCTGATTGATCACGGCTCCCCCGCATACCACAACACAAAAACCGAGGTGTAGCCGTGCAGGTAGGTGGTGTTGCCGACCGGACCGATTTCCCCATTACAAAAACATCCCGATAACGTCGTCCCCGGCAAATAACGTTGGAACAGATGGGAATCCACGTTGGGACGACCGTAGAGGTGTTCCCCCCGTCCCAAACAGGCAAACATCAACGCTCCCAGGGGCGGTTCAGGATGGTGACGGACGTGATTCTCCAGCAGGTGTTGCAAATCCGCCATCGACGTCTGGGCATCCCGCAGGTGAAACTGCACCCGTTGTCCCGGTCGCACCCGGTCGCCAATGGCAATCGCTCCGTGCCGGGGGTCAATGCCCAATAAATTGCGAATCAGAAAATCCGTCTGGGTCAACTCCTGCTTAAACTCATCCCCCACCACGCCAATATGCAACCCGGATTGCGCCAACTCCCGGTCGTTTTCATCCAGATTTTGGATCAGATTTTGCAGAACCTGTAACGGTGTACGGTCTTCCAACCCCAAGATAATGTTGCGTTCCCCCCGCGTTACCCGGTACGGTTCACCAATCGGGCGACAGCCCTGCGCCACAATCGTCTCTGCCCGCAGACCACTGAGAGCCACCCCGACAATCCCCTGGCGCAACCATTGCTCCTGGTAAAACAACCCATCCCCCACCAAGCCCCCGGCTTTGACACTGTGCGGATAGGCATAATCCAACCCCTGAATCACATCCGTAATCGGACTGGTCGCCGGGTCAGCCAGCAGGATAAAATGCGGGTCACCGGCTGGGTCCACCCCCAGCAAATCCACCCAGGCTTGCGGCGGGCTATCCAAATCGGGAATCTGACCGGGTTGCAAAACAAACGGTTGCACCTGCACCCCCGGCAAACGGGCAACGGTCAACGCCAACGCCGGTTTCCCTTCCACTTCCTGCGCCGTGCCACTCGGTAAAGAACCGATAATGCCACTTCCCCCACAGCCAATTAAGCACTGCACCGATAAATACTCATGCACCAACGGCAGTAACCGGGAATACTCACTGGCAAAACTATCACTGATAAACAGCAGAGCTAAATCGGCACGACCGATCGCCTGCACCTGCGCCGTGACCTCTTGAATGGCTCGTTCCAGCGAAACTTGCGTCGAAAGCGCATTCAGCCACAGGCACTGTGTAGGGGTTGTCTCTGCATCCACAAACCGTTCCATAGGGTAGGTTTTACCGCCAGTGTATAGACTTAATACCAGTCAGTGTAGCCGATAGGCTTGCCATCAGGGGTAAACCGTCGGCAAGGGTACCCAACCCGCCTATAGTTAATAATGTCATACTTTGACTTTGCCTGTGTCCTACACAACAGCGCATCACCCCGCCGCCCCTCCCCCGCAGGTCATCATTCACGGGGGAGCCGGTGCCACCCTCAAAAGTAAAGGTGCCGTGCAACCCTTGCGGGCATCCCTCCATCACATTGTCCGTACTGTTTATGAGCATTTAACCCAGGGAATGCCTGCCCTAGATGCGGTCGTATTGGGCTGTCAACTGCTCGAAGATGACCCCCAGTTCAACGCCGGTACGGGAGCGGTTTTGCAATCCGATGGGCAGGTGCGTTTGAGTGCCGCACTTATGGACGGGGCAACGCAAACCTTTAGCGGGGTGATCAATGCCCAACGGGTGCAGTATCCGAGCAAACTGGCGCACTTTCTCCAAACCCAATCCGACCGGGTGATTGCCGATGTAGGCACGGTAGAACTGGCGCGAGAATTATTCATTCCGTTGTACAATCCCATCACGCCCAAACGGCTTCAGGAATGGGTGAATGAATGCAAAGACGGAGCGTTGATGAATCTGGTGAGCGAAATGGGCACGATTGGGGTGGTGGTGCGGGACACCCAGGGGCGTTTGGCGGCGGGCACCTCCACCGGCGGCAAAGGCGGGGAGCGCATCGGGCGGGTGAGTGATTCGGCCATGCCTGCGGGAACCTATGCCAATGACTGCGCCGCTATCAGTTGTACAGGGATTGGGGAAGATATTATCAACGAGTGTTTGGCCGCCCGGATTGTTCTGCGGGTTACGGATGGGATGGATTTAGCGCAGGCGTTTGCCCGTTCCTTTGCCGAATCAGCGCAACGGGGACGGGATTTGGGTGCCATCGGGATAGATGCTCAAGGAACTATCGCTTGGGGCAGAACGACCGAGGTGATTTTAGCCGCCTACTGTACAAACAATGTCATAGACGATACGCTTCCTGCCGGGGTATCTACAACCGACCCACTCTAGGGCACTTTTTCAGTTAGGATGTAGCCTTTTTCGCCATTGTGGGATAGTGAGAGAAGAACCAGAGACGGGGCTTGATGTTCTCCCCTCTCCCTTGATGGGAGAGGGGTCGGGGGTGAGGGTGAATATAAATCATGCAAGAGGTCTAGTCAAACCGAACTGTAGCAATCCTCAAAGGTTCAAGGGAACCTCTATTCATTCATG